>JAENWW010000003.1 GCA_016649875.1 Coriobacteriia bacterium | reverse complement strand
TCCTGCCCTTTTCCCGCCATTTGTGTCGCATCCTGCCCTCAAATGCCATTATTTCCGTTGACTTTAGGCAGTACTTGCAACTTTGACAAATAAAAAACAGCGCTTTGACCTGCGGTTATAAGCCGATTAAGTCAAAGCGCTGTATGTTGGATATGGCGGAGGACGAGGGAGCAAAAGCCCTCGCTAGACCGAGAATCTGTCCTTAGAATGACATCCCAATCGATTGTTAACATTATGACTAACACCAGAGGTTATTATCCTATGGATTTTTATAGCGCTAGAAATTGTCGTGCATCACTCAGACCATGGGAGTCAGTACAGATCGTTGATGTTAGGCAAAACCCTTGCTGCAAAAGGAATCGTGCCTTCAATGGGAAATATCTCGCCATATTTGAATACATCGAGGTCTTTTACAACAAACTCAGACTACATTCATCGCTAGGGAATTTGAGCCCCGCAGAGTTTGAGGCTACACTATGTATGGCAGGTACCGAAGTATTAGACAAATGTGCCAACTAAATGCTTACCCTCCCAAATCTTTTCTTGCAAAACTTCAAGATTTTTTTCTTCAGAAATTTTATTTGGCACTTCAGCAAGTTTGTTCTTTATAACAGCGAGCGAAGCGAAAAGGGGGCTACGCTAAATGCTCAGCTTGCTTCAAGAAATAGGCTTTCGAGTACGATTGGCTTGTTAATTCTCACAACCAAATTCTCGTGTGTACAAATTTTAGGACATACCCCTAACTATAGTTGAGACAAGATTCGAACTCACAGAAAACGAGGACGCAAAATGTCAGACAAAAAGTCAACCCAAGAAATATTAAAAGAAGACAACGATTCAAAGAAGCCCAACAATGAACTCACTGAAGCATTCGATTGTATAAGCGATCTACTCAAAAAATCTACAGCACGCAAAGATGAAAAAATAGAATTAGATGAAATCTTTGCCGCTCTCAAAGAGCTCGAAGTAAGCGCACTCATGATTGCAAAAGCAGAATTGCGCGTCCAATTGAACGCCATCCTAAAGCCTACCGGGGAGGAAGAAAAAGAGCAGCTCAAAAAGCAGCTCGGCGGAGGAAAACTCTATGTACGACAAGGAGGGGATCCAAATAGCACAAAGAGCACCGATCTGCTCCCCTTTAGATGGATAGAGGTGACTTACGAGAGGACTGACGAAGACGACACGTACCACAAAGAGAATTACAATCTAGCCCTAAGCCAGCAACTCCTCGACACAACCACTGGAAACACCCACACCGCCTTTGGCAAGCTTCAGTTTTGGCACAATCTCCTAGGAGACGCTCAAGTTGGAGATGGAGGCAAAAGAAAAGAAAAAGTCCATCCTAACGAATTTCCCGTCAAACACGTTGAAGAGAAGCACCCCGCTTCAAATCACGCTTTAAATAAGGGGAAGAATTATTACTTTCTTAAGTATTTTGCCGAGAAGGCTTACCCCATCGCACTGATATACGGATGTCGCGATAGATCAGCCCTCCCTTGGGGCCTAGACAAGCTTGAGGATTGGAGTGAAACAAACCTAGAGCTCGACGATGCCGAAAAAAAACTACAGCTCGACATGGCCCATCCAGACTACAAGCCAGAACAAGTGGCGAAAACTTTCATTTACTTTGTGATGAAAGACCTCACGGCCAAGGGCATAATACCTAAAAAGTAATGCCCAAGCGCAACACGCACTTTGCGGTAGCGTCTCTACTTATATTTGTCCACAATGGCTTGAGCGGCGGCGCAAATGTCGTCTCTCAAGTTTTTTGGACTGAGCACTTCAACCATGTCAGAGAACTGCAGTGCCCAGTAGCGCATTGCCGTCAGGTTGGCGCTTACAGCCACATCGATATGCCCAGGCGCGTCCTTCGAGCTTTGCATAGATGCAGAGGTCCCAAAGTAGTCAAACACCTGATGGCGCGCCACGGACTCATCTGAAATACGAAAGACAATCTTTTGTGCAGCATCAGTGTACATATAGAGGTGCTCAGAAATATACGTTTGGACTTCTGGTTTTTTGAGTGCGTATCTTGAGGCGGGCACTTCCTTGCCCTTTTTGTCCTTGCACATATTGGCTTCAAGCATCAAGTCAACGCGAAAATGGTACTTCTTCTCACATTCTGGATAACTTGCCACTAAATAATAGCGCCCGTTGCTTACCGCCAAAAAGAGCGGTTCGACAACGTAAAACTTGTCGCCTCCCCTTTCAAGGGAATACGTAAGTTTGCCCTGCAGATCACGAGCGCCGAGCCTAAACTGCACGCAGTAGCCCTTGCTGAGAGCTTCGGCCAGCACATCGATGGTAAAAAATATTTGCTTGTTAGCCAGTGCCTTTGGTCTTGCACCATAAATATCTCTAAGACCCGTGAGTTTCTGGCCGCCGCCAAGCCCCTGGAGCTTTTCGAAAAGATCCCTCCTCTGCTTTTGAGGAATGCGGTCATCGCAAATAAGCGCGTCAGCCAAATAACGCAACTCGGCCGTCTCAAAATATGAATCGCAATACCAGCCGGTGCTTACCTCTTGCTGTCCGCCCTTGCCATCACTGCGCGGTTTGGTGAGTTGGCCAATGCGCTGATCAAAATCAGCGAGCATCTTCAAGTTGTTTGAAACTGTCTTGCGATCAAGCGTCAAACCGTATGCCTTCCCAAGCTGTCGGAGAATGCCCGCCTCGTTCATGGGCTTATCAGCAGAGGCGAATTCCTCGAGCACGTGCAATATGCACAGCGGTATGAGTTTAAGCGGCGTCTCACCTGAGCCCGCACGTTTTTTGTTAGCCATATTGCCCCCCTTTCGTTTATGGAACAATTATCTATATATATTGTACGTTTTTTCGGACATGCTGTGCGCTATGCTTTCTTTGAACAACAGATATTTGCACGAGAGAAACGAGGCCCATGATGAGATTTTACAAAGCAAAAATTAACGTGTTAACTGAACATTTTTTGGGAAATGAACATTCCGAAATCCTTTTCAATGACGACAACCGTCAAACACTCGTTCTCCTCAAAAGTGGTGGCAACGGCTGGCAAGACGATAATAAAAACGAGCTGCTGACGTACCTTATCTCATACAACATCTATCTCACCAAATGCGATGCCGAGCAACTGTTTGTGCGGGCATGCCACACCTGGGGAGCATCCGCTCTTGAGAGTATTGATGTGACAGAGTCGTCTTTTTCAGAAATCTACGAAACCCAGTGGCAACATACATGCTTTAACTTCGACCGTGTCATCAGTATGTTCGACCTTTTTGAATTTAAAAATATGCTCACCAACGAAGAGACCTTTTACGAGAACACCAATTTTAAACCACTCGCCAAAACGCATGCCCTAAAGAAAGCCCGCAATACCCCCTATGCTCAGGCGCTCACCGCAGAGGTTACACGCATTTTTGCGCGAGCAAAAAATCCCGACACTCAGACGTGTTTCTCTTTGCCTGTTCACTACATTGTCGAAGGCGATAACCCATCGCACTACAAACTTGCGCTCGAGACACTCATTGGAGCTCTGCAGCAAAATCATCGCGTTGTAACAAGTCACGTTTACCGCCTCAACGCCAACTTGTTCAAGAAGTGGACTGTAAACGACCGTCCTACACATGCGGGCGCTGGCCACATCGAATCGCTCAACGAAAAGTTTGCCGAAGCTATAAAGGGCAGCACCGTTATTGTCGAGTACGGACGATTTGACGATGATGGTGAGTTTGGGCGCGTTGCCTACGAAGCGTTTACCAAGTTTGTCGACCTCATGAAGCCCTATCACGACACCACACAGCTCATATTTCTTATTCCACCCCAGAAGCCGGAGCTCAAACAGCGCCTCTGCAGGCGTTTCGGATTTCCGGTTGTTGAAATTTGTGAGGACGTTAAGCCTCGAGCACAAAGCATGACAAGCACCAAAGCTCTTACATATCTCAAAAAGCGCGCACAACGAGACGAAATTGTCGTCAACGATATGCTTAAAGATATGCTCGCCGAGCGTCTGAAAGATAAGTCGTTTCAAGACCTCGACCAGCTCTACGGCGACTGGCGCCTTGCGCACCTTCTGCATACGGCTTATCCGCAGTATCAAGATGCTGCACGTGCAATGTTGAAACTGCGCCGGCATCCGCAGGTTTCCACGTCGGGGCTCAATCAGCTTGACGAGCTCATTGGTCTTGACGAAGTGAAGACGCTTATTAAAAACATCATCCTGCGCTTTAGGATGAACAAAAAGCTCGAGCACGCGGGCCTGCCCTCACAGCCATTTTCTCTCCACCTCGCATTTATGGGTGAGCCAGGTACAGGCAAAACTGAGGTCGCGCGCCTCTATGGCCAGATTCTGCGCGAAGAAGGACTGCTTTCTGAAGGTCGCGTGATTTCAGTTTCGGGCGCTGCCGGCTGGAGTGTCAAAGAAACATTTGATGACGCACATGGTTCGGTTCTCTTTGTTGATGAGGCATACGGCATGCTCAATAATCCGACCAGTCAGGTTGCACAACTAGTTGCACTCATGGAGGAACGCCGCAACGACACCGTCGTCATTCTTGCGGGTTATGAAAATGAGATGAACCGTTTGCTTGATTCAAATCCAGGATTTCGCTCGCGCCTTGGCTTTCGACTTGATTTTCCCAATTACACGCCCGAGCAGTTGCTTGAAATCTTTCAGCTCATGGTTGGACGAGCGCAGCTAACGCTGCCGCAAGAAACGCTCAGCGCTGTTGCGGATGTACTGACACGGGGTGGCAAGCGAGATGATCAGGGCAACGCGCGCTACGTGCGCAAACTGTTTGAAGATAGCATAGGCGCACAACAAGTACGCCTTGCCCAACATGAGCCTAAGGGCGGCTACACAATTGAGATGCTGCAAACGCTTTTGCCGGAAGATGTTGGCTATAAGCCTCCTGCGCAGAATACAAAAACTGCGCGTCAACAGTTCGAAGAACTCATCGGACTTGAGACGATTAAGAAAATCGTAAGCGAGCGCTTAGATTTTGCCGCTATGAACAAGATTAAACGCGATGCTGATCTACCAGCCGCAAGCTTGCCAATGCATATGGCCTTTAAGGGAAATCCTGGCACCGGCAAAACCGAAGTGGCGCGCCTCGTTGGCAAGGTGCTCAAAGAAGAAGGCGTACTCTCGGTTGGCGACTTCTTTGAGTGCGGACGCCAAGATCTCATTGGACCTTTCGTGGGAACAACCGCCCCCAAAATTGAAGCGCTGTTTAGGCGAGCAAAAGGATCCGTCATCTTTATCGATGAAGCCTACTCGCTAAACGACCATCAACGCGGCGGATTTGGCGACGAAGCGATTACCACGATTATCGATCAGATGGAAAAGCTGCGCGACGATGTAGTAGTGATTTTTGCTGGCTACACGCAAGAGATTGACGAGTTGTTTGAGCAGAACCCGGGATTTGTATCGCGCGTTGGTATGCAGGTCGTCTTTCCCGATTATTCTGAGGGCGAGCTCCTCAAGATTTTCGACCTCATGGTAAAGCGCCAAGGAATGTACCTCGCCAAAGGCGTGCGCGATAAAGCGAGAGGCATTATTACAGCCACGGCGCGCTGTAAGAACTTTGGCAACGCGCGCTATGTACGCAGTGTGTTCGAGAAAGCGCTTGTTGCGCAGGGCGCTCGCCTCGCTGCTAAGCGAAGCGCCGGAACAGAGTCGAGCAAGCGCGAACTCATGACGCTTGTGCCTGAAGATTTACGAAAGGAAGTAGCGCCCACCAATGCTCGTCCGCAAGTTGGTTTTGTAGCGTGAAACTGCACAAAGAGAAAAGCCACAAGTACAGCAGCTTTTACCAAGCTGATATCAGGAACATTACGTGCGCGCATATGATGATATCGTAAATCCAAGTAGCTCAATACCTATCAAACCACCAAAAATGCGGATAAAATGCGGATAATTGTTGGTTACGTATGGTGCGTATGCCACAAAATAAAAGTAACCTTGCAGCTCAAAGGCATACAAGGTTACTCATGATTACGTGTGGCGGAGGACTAGGGATTCGAACCCTAGGTACACTTTTAAGGCGCACACACGATTTCCAATCGTGCCCCTTCAGCCTCTCGGGCAGTCCTCCGTAAGAGCGCTCGAACTCACGTTCGCGCAAAAAAAGTATAGCAGAAAAGGGCACTGCGTTCGTCAGGCGCGCTCGGAGATTAAGAAACAGGCCCGCGTTCCTTGTCCCTCATCGCTTTCTATGACAAATTCCGATTCGGCCCCGAACACGCCCGATACCCTGTCGCGCACATTTCGCAAAGCGATCCCGAGGCCTTTGCCGGTATGCTTGTCAAAAATCGTCTCCAACTGCTTTTTGGGAATTCCGACCCCATCGTCTTCGACGCACATGACCACTCTTCCAGCCCGCCTGTGGGCGCTGACATGGATGTGCAAAGGTTTCCCCGATTCGCGCATGCCGTGCGCAACGCAGTTCTCGACGAGCGGTTGCAACATGAACGCGGGCATCGGCATACCGAGAAGACTCTCCTCGACATCGAGATCCATAATCAACCGATCTCCGAAACGCGCTTTCTCGAGTGCGAAATATTCTTCCAAAAAGCCCAACTCGACGCGCAAGGTGATTTCCTCATCGGCATGTTCCAGCGTATATCGATAAAACTTGGCGAATCGGCGCAACAGGTCACGCGCCACAGCCGGGTCTGTGCGGATGAACACGGCAATCGTGTTGAGCGTGTTGAACAAAAAGTGAGGATTTATCTGTGCCTGAAGTACCTTGAGCTCCATTTCGGTGGTGAGAGCCGCTTGTTCCTCGAGTTCATGCACCTCGAGCTGGGTGGACAGCAAACTCGCGAGACCTTCGGCCATAGCGAGCTCGGTTTCATTGAGATACCGATCGGACGTGTAGTAAAACTTCAAAGTACCGATTGACTGACCTCTGGCCTGCAAAGGTACGATGATTACCGCGGTGAGCGGACAGGCCGGATCGGGACAACCGATTTCTTCTTTTGTTCCGAGGATCTGAGAAATGTTGCTGTTTATGGTCTCCTGTGTCGCGCGCGTGACTATCGGCCGACCGGCCGAATGGTGGTCGTTTCCCACCCCGACAAACCCCAAGACTTCCACGCGGTTGGTGAGTGCAACGGAAACAGCGTCAGTGCTGTTGCGCAATACGATTTTGCATACGGCATCGGCGGTCTCGAGATTGAGGCCCTCGCGCATATAGCTGAGCGCTTCACGGGCGATGCGCAGAATCAAATCCGATTGTTGAGCGCGCAAGTGATCGGGCCGAACGATCACCAGTCGAAATGCGACGATGAAACTCACCACGGCCAACGCCGCTACATTTATGACGGTGATGTAGTCCGGCCATGAAGAAGCGACCGACACGAGAGACACTCCCGAAAGCATGAGAATCAATACGACCATGGCCATATCGGCGATATCGCGGCGGTCGACTCCGACGAGATCGTTCTCGTGCATTGTCGATTTGTGCGAGCCCGTACCGCGTCGAGATGAGCTATCCGATGAGGAAACCACAAGCGCTCCTAAGTTGAATAAAAGACAGGACCCTTCCGGATCGGTTCATGGGGAACTTCATCAGCCCGCTCCGCCTCCGCCGCCTCCGCCTCCGAAACCGCCTCCGCCGGAAAAGCCACCGCCGAAGCCGCCACCGCTCGACATCTGGCTTGCGGCGAGACTACTTGCAGAGGCAATGGAGGAGGCGAACATGCTCGCCGGATTCGCATACGCCATGCCACCGTAAAACCAAATGTAGCTTGTTCCGAACCCGCTGTCGTTGACGACTTCGGGAAGGGTGACAGCGAGTTGTTTGGACACTTCATCGGCAATACCGAACACGGTCGCCAAAACCAAGTACCGATTCCATATGACGACCGAAGTCGGAGGCACCTCGTCGAGATGGGAAAAATCCCTCAAGTAATTGCGTATCCCCGTATAGCGACGATAAAGTTCGTCACCCTCCTTCGATCTGCGCTTCATCATGGCCGTAAAAATTGCCGACGGAAGCGCGAATGCGGCTATTATCAGCGCGACGCTGAGTGAACCACCGTAGATTCCGACGACTCCGGCCACGACGATATCTGCCACAACGAGAATCGATGCGATGGTCTGAGCCGTCACCGAATCACTTTCGATGTAGCCGGCCGCCTCGACTTCGCCTTTTACTTGCGTCTTCCACGCATTGAGCTTTTCGGCGTAGGTCTTCGCTTCGCTCTTTGCGTAAGACTTAATCGATTCGAAGGTGAAGGTATCCCCCGCGCCGGTCGCCATCAAAGTTTCCACAAGCGTCCGGTTGAGGGAATGCTCTTCAGCCAATTTTTCGACATCGACCACGAAGTCATAGGTGATTTCGGTCTTCACATGACCGAACGCCGACTTTTGTTCCTCTCGATTCTCTACCATCTTAATGACACCTTGATCCGTCATCTGCATGACGGTTGCGACGATATCGTTCGGCGTCACTTCGCCGAAGCGCCACAGGCAACCGATCATCGCCGGCGGCAATGTTGCGTCGGGGTCATCGCGCCAATACTTTCCATCCATCGCGAGAGTGGAAGGGTGCTCTTTCCCGAATCGCAGAAACATCCACAAAACGATGGCGAAAATCACAAGGGCGCCCAAGAGTCCCGCTCCGTTTACAAGGCCAGTTTTAATGCGCGCGTCTCTCCTGAGGGTATTCGCCTTATTCGCCCACGCCGTTTCCTCTGCGATGACGGCTTGTTTGTGATTCGTATCCGACTTCGAGGCCGTATTGAACACGGCCGGCGGATACAACACGCGCGCCTCCACAAAAGTCGAGGCAGGGAGGCTGTCGACGGCAAGTTCCACGCTTCCATCCTCACCGATTGTCACGTTTCCGTTCAACGGTCCGTGGGCCCACGCGCGAATATCTTTCTTCGCCAAAGTCGAGGGAGGATATATGACGATCGTCGCTTTGTTCGTCGGCACCCCCCATCCTTTGCCGATGAACTGCCAATATAACTCGGCGGTATCGGCATACCGACCGATCACATCATCGTAATGATACGTGATGGTGTACGTGAGCTTTTCGTCGCTCGCTTTCTTGTAAGTGGTCAATTTGTACGCATCGCCTTCAGTCGAAAGCGTATACGAGCCGTCGACGCCGGAAGCATCTTGCCGATTGAGATTCGTTGCGCTTCCCGTTCCATCGGCTACCGAGACCCCGTCCACCTTAAACGCCTGATTGGCACTGACCGGAAACTCCCAGTACACGAATGAATAGTCACCGCTGAAATCGAATGTGCGCTTTTCGGTGACGTCCATACCACCTTTTGCGTCAAGGTTCGCTTTTATCGCGACGTTGTCAACGACATAAGATTTTGCATGGGCCATCGTCGGCAAAAACACACCGCCCGCAAGCGCGATGAACGCAACGAGTGCAAGTGTCCTCGATATTTTCTTGAACCGCCCGACATGTATCGACATGGTCGCCTCTATCCTCGACACCGTTTGTGCCCCCACACTGACAGGGCGATGATTGTCTTCGAGTCTTGTATCTGTCCATTTAAGCATGAATCCAGCGCTTCTTCAAAATCGACCCACTGCATTTCGAGGAACTCGTCCTCATCTCGATTCGTCGCTCCCTGCTCGAGGTCGCGAGCCACGTATATATGCAGCCCCTCATCGCAAAACCCGGCGCTTGTGTCGACTGTCGTCAAATACTCGAAACGCCCTGCCGATATGCCCGTCTCTTCGGCGAGCTCCCTGACGGCACAGTCACGCGGGTTTTCTCCCGGATCGATTTTTCCCGCGGGAATCTCGCACTCGACTCGTCCGAGTGCACTGCGCCATTGGTTCACGAGGAGGACCTCGTCGTTTTCATTGATGGCCAAAATCGCGGCCGCACCCTGATGGCGAACGACATCGCGGCGACCCGTCTTTCCATCGGGAAGCCGTACGGTCAATTCCTCGACGTTGAAAATGCGTCCTTTATAAGCGACATCCGATGTCAAAGTGGCTTCCGCAAGAGAGGGAGCCTTCATCCACGCGGGCCGTTTCGCCACTTCTTCTTGAGAACCGGGACGGATGTTCTCGAAAACGGCGGGCTTCTTTTCTCGTCCGCGCAAATCCCTGAAAAACTCTTTGAGGAGTCGAGAGCTTTCCTCTTGCAAAACTCCGGTTTCGATTTCGAAGCGATGGTTCAAACGCTCATCGTCGTGCAAGTCGTAGAGGGAACCGAGCGCACCCGCCTTCGGATCATAAGCCGCGAACACGCATCGCTTGATTCGCGCCTGGTGCATGAGACCGGCGCACATCGGACAGGGTTCGAGTGTGACGTAAACGGTGCAATCCGAAAGTCGCCAACGCCCAAGTCTTCGCGCGGCTTTGAGAATGGCGGCATGCTCGGCATGGCCGGCCGGATCATGATCGATTTCGCGTCGATTGAAGGCCCGTGCGACAACCCGCCCGTCGCATACCACGACCGCGCCGATGGGAACCTCGCCTATCGCCGCGGCCTTGCGCGCTTCTTCCAGCGCCAGCGCCATATAGCGCTCATCCGAATTCATGTTTTCGTCTATTTCAGAGTATTCGTTCAAGCTCACGTTTTACACTCCCTAATCTCTGTTCCATTTTATACCGTTTGCTCAGGGGAAAGGCATGCGTGAAGCAAAATACAATATCATCTTGCAAATGATATTATATGTTGTATAGTATTGTTTAAGAAACAGCATGGTCATTCACGTTGTTATCACCCGAAAAGAGAAAGGATCCACCATGAACTCCGAAAAAAGGCTTTATAAAGATTCTTCCGATAAAATGATCGGCGGTGTGTGCTCGGGACTCGCACAATATCTCGACATCGATGTCAGTCTCGTCCGCATCGTCGCCGCTTTGCTCTGTGTTTTCGGGGTCGGTTCAGGGTTCATCGTCTATATCATCTTATGGATAGTGCTGCCCGAAAAAGGAAGCGTGACTCCTCCGACCTACAATCCGCCGACAGACTACCCGAAAGCCTAAACCGTAGTCATCGACGCTTCGTCATGAAAGGAGGACACATGGTTTTTCAAATCGGAGCCGCTTTGCTCGATGCATGCGTGCTCGCAGTGCTTTCCGAAGGCGATGCCTACGGATATATCCTGACGCAAAACATCAAAGAAATCGTCACCGTGTCCGACTCAACGCTCTATCCCGTGCTCAGAAGGCTTGAAAAAGGGAATCTCCTTGAGTCCTACAGTCAGCCTTTCGAAGGGCGCAACAGAAAATATTATCGAATCACCCAAAGTGGAACAACGCAGCTCGAACAATATCGAATCGAATGGAAAACGTATGCTGCAAGTATCGAAAAAGTTTTGTCGGGAGGTCTCTCACATGAATAGAACGGACTTTCTCATAGAACTCGATAAAAAACTCAGACTTCACAAAATGCCTCCTGAGGAAATCGCTCTCGCCATTACGTACTACAGCGAATATTTCGACGATGCGGGACCCGAGAACGAGCAAAAAGTCCTTTCTGATCTAGGAAGCCCTTCTGAGGTGGCCACGCAAATTCTTTCCAATTATGCAATGAAAGAAATGAGCGAAAATCCCCAGTCGGTCAAGAAAGGCGTGTCCGCGATATGGTACGTGATCCTCGCCATCTTCGCAGCTCCGATCGCCCTTCCGATCGCCATTGCGGCGCTTGCCGTCATCTTTTCGGTGGCAATCGGACTGTTCTCGGCGATCATCTCCGTGTTCATCGCACTTCTCGCCGTTGCCGTCGCCGGCTTCGTGCTGACAACCATCGGAGTCATTCTCCTTTTCGTCGATTTGCCTCTCGCACTTTTAATCGTCGGAACCGGGCTCGCGCTCATGGGAATAAGCCTAATCACCTTCCCCGCGTTCAAGTGGATTGCCGTGAAATGTGCTCACGGAGTTGCCAACTTATTCAACAAAATCCTTAAAAGGGGGAGAAAAAATGAAAGAGTCTACTAAGAAAATTTTAGCTTTCTCTCTTGTTCTCGTCGTCCTCGGAGGAGTTCTGGGAACCATCGGATTCGCGCTCGGAGGAATCGACCACAGCGTGTGGACAGACTCGAAGGGCTTTCACCGGGTAAAAAAAGACGAACGCGTGCCCGAGACGACGAAAACGTTCTCGGATGCCGTCAAAGAAATCAATCTCTCCGCCACGAGGGGCGATGTCGAAATCGTCCAAGGAGGCACGAAAACCAAGGTCGTTCTCAGAAATCTCGAAACCACCGCGTGCACGCTGGAAAACGGTGTGCTGACAGTTACATCGAAACATACATCCCGTGAAGGGTTCTCAATAGGTTTCAACCACATCGACGAGAGCTATAGCGCATACACCACAAAGAATAAAGTGACCGTCTATCTTCCGGCAAACACCGATCTTTCCGGCGTGACTCTCGAAAACGCCATCGGTAACATAAGGCTCACCGGTCTCCGAGCCGGACAGCTGGATTTGTCGGCTAGTTTCGGAGATATCAACATAAGCAACTCGACGGTAAGAGGCCGCACGAAGATAGACTCTTCTCGCGGCAATGTCAGTGTGAACGGCACGTTCGAAGGCGAAGTCGGCGTGAATAACGACTGGGGAGATGTTCGTTTCGAAAGTGTGAACGGAGTTTCAGCGCACAACTATAAGCTGGAGACCTCGGTGGGAACTATCCATTTCCCCGAAAAATCCAACGGATCCGATGCCGCTGATTCTTTGAACGTCGACTACGGCGCAAAGAGCAATGTGACCGTCTCGACATCATTGGGAGACATCACCATACGATGAAGTCGAGCGTGTGTCGAGCATGCGCCGAGTGCACTTGCGGCCGGAAGTTTTACCGCAAAAAGACGCGCTTCCCTGTACCGTTCGGCTCGATAATATGCTATTCTAGTCGGCGCTATCCTTGATGGAGGGGTGGCAGAGTGGTTGAATGCAACAGTCTTGAAAACTGTCGTGCGGGTAACCCCCGCACCGTGGGTTCGAATCCCACCCCCTCCGCCAGGAATATCCATCTTCAACGTTTATCTTTCAATGCTGTACCATTAGCAATGCACCATCAACGGAGAGCTGGCCGAGTTGGTCGAAGGCGCTCGCCTGCTAAGCGAGTAGAGTGGCAAAACCACTCTCGAGGGTTCGAATCCCTCGCTCTCCGCCACCGATTTCTTACACTGTCAGGCACGTTCTGTGCCTGCAGTTTTCTCTTTATATGCCATCATGGACATCTACTCGCACGTCATCCCCCCAGAACGATCAGGTTGCCGCCAATATGATTATCATATAGAAAAATGTGTTTTAATACCCTATAATCATATCCAATAAAGTGTAGCTAATATTATTTTTCATATAAAGAAAGTGGCACCCATGGACAGAGACGCTATGCGCAGTCTTATCAAATGGAAAGACTCAAAAAGGCGCAAACCCTTGATATTAAGCGGCGCACGTCAGGTCGGAAAAACATGGCTCCTCAAGGAGTTTGGCAAAACTCATTTCAATAATGTGGCGTATATCAACTTCGACAACAATCAACACATGCCCTCTGCTTTCGAAGGTTCCTTATCTCCAAAAAGGCTCATCCCCATTCTCCAAGCGGAAAGCGGAGAAAGAATTGAGCCGGAGAAAACCTTGATTATCCTCGATGAAATTCAGGAAGTCCCACGGGCCTTAACAGCGCTGAAATACTTCCAGGAAGAAGCAGCCGAATATCTTGTAGTAGCAGCCGGATCGTCGCTTGGCATCGCTTTGCATGGCGTGTCTTTCCCTGTAGGTAAAGTGTCTTTTCTTGAATTGTATCCGCTGACCATAAGCGAGTTTTTACAAGCCCTTGGACTCGGTATACACGTGGACTCTATTCGAAACCTTGACTGGGATACCCTTCATCCCTTCCATGAAGAGCTCATCGAGCTCGTTCGCATGTACATCTATGTCGGGGGGATGCCCGAAGCAGTAAGCGAATTCGCCGAAACAAGAGACTTCAATACGGTTAGAGAAATCCAGCAAGAGCTTCTGACCTCGTACGAGAAAGATTTCTCTAAACACGCAGACGAAGTGATGGCGGAGCGGTTACGTCTCATCTGGAAATCGATACCTGCAAACCTATCGCAGGAAAACAAGAAGTTCGTTTTTAAGAGAATCAAGCCGTCTGCTCGCGCAAGGGGGTTCGAAGAGGGCTTGCAATGGCTTGAGGATGCTTCTCTTATTCACAGGGTAAAGCGCGTAAATACCCCACGTGTTCCTTTGGCAAGTTATCAAGACGATGAAGCATTCAAGGTTTATTGCCTCGATGTCGGATTACTTGGCGCAATGACCAATCTCCCTGCTCAAACAATCCTAGAAGACGACAAAGTGTTCAAGGAATTCAAGGGCGCTCTTGGAGAACAGTTAGCACTTCAGGAAGTTTGCTCGACGGGAAGAAACGGACTCAACTACTACCAAAATGAAAGCACCCGAACCGAGATCGATTTCGTCTTAGATGGAGTGAAGAATATTGGCGGTGTCGTACCGCTCGAGGTAAAGTACGGCACGAACTTAAGGGCAAAGAGCCTGGCGAGCTACGTTAAACGATACGAACCTGAATTAGCCATGCGCGCATCCTCCTCCTCTCGCTCAAAAGACGGAGCAATTGAAGATGTCCCCTTCTATGCGCTTGCGCAGTTTCTCGGCCAAGGAGGAGAAAGAAATGGCATTGCTGAGCTTCCTGCGATAGCAAGCAAGAGAGAAGCCGAGAAAAAAGGATCCAGCGACCGTGTTTCAGACGCAATATTAAAACTGCTCTGCAAGGCTCCTTTAACTCGTAAGGAAATCTTAGGATTGCTTTTGGAGCGAATGGGGATGAGTTTAGAACCACAAACCGCAAGTCAAATACTTGCAAAGCTAAATAGAGCCGGGGAGATTGTCAGTAAGGGCTTTGGAGTGAAGGCACGGTGGGAAATATCCGAGAAAAATGAAAACGACTGATTGGGCAAGTTTGGTTGACGAAATTAACGTTGTGCTTGGAAAAGTATTCCCTAACTACGGCTATCGTATCAAAAAAGGCGCAATCGATTTGTAATGATTTTTCTGATTTTACGCGAGCCCTTTTCTTGACATTACCGATTGAGACGGGCAAAATAGTATCTCGCTGTAAAGCACGATGCGCCCTTACCTCAGCTGGATAGAGGGTCTGACTACGAATCAGAACGCCGCAGGTTCGAATCCTGCAGGGCGCACCATTTCTAAACTTCAAACCAAGCAGGTGCTTGGTTTTTTTCGTTTTATTCAACTTGTCATTAGATTGTCATTAGATGTCGTTAGATTGTCGTTAGAAAAAATCTGAAAAAGGAGCCGACGTATGAAAATAATCGACACCCACACTCACGTATTCCCCGATAAGCTCGCTCCGCATGCGACGGAACAACTCGCGATCGAAGGAGTCTATTTTCCGCACTATGACGGAACGCTCGCCGGGCTCCTCGCCTCGATGAAACAGTACGGCATCACGCAATCGTGGACCGTTCCGGTAGCGACTTCCGCTCGCCAAGTAGACACGATCAACGCGTACGCGGCCACGCAACCACGCGAGCATATCGTCCCCTTCGGTGCCATCCACCCCGATACGCCGAACCCTCGTGAAGTGCTCTCACACTTCAAGGAACTCGGACTCGTCGGCTACAAAATGCACCCCGATTACCAAAGTGTGCGTCCGACCGATCCACGTATGGAGGCGATTTGGGAGGCGACCGTCGAATTCGGACTGATAGGCTACTTCCACGCCGGAGATGACGAAAATCCTCACACCAAGCTCGGTGAGCCGAAAGAGTTCGCACAGGTGCTCAATCGATATCCGACCATAAAACTCTGCCTGGCACACTTCGGCGGATTCAACATGTGGGACGATGTCGAGAAATATCTCATCGGACGCGATGTGTGGTTCGATACCGCCTATACGTTCGGGCATATCGACAACGATCAGTTCTTACGCATGGCTCGTCGCCACGGATTCGACCGCATCACCTTCGGCACCGACGGACCGTGGACCGACCCCGCAGACAGTTTGAATATCATCGAATCACTCGGTTTGAGCGACTCGGAACTCGAAAACCTCATGCACGGCGCCGCCGAAGGCTTGCTCGCACTCCCATAACAGGGGGCCCGAACTCATCGGGCGGACCTGCGTTCCGACTACTCAGGTTCGATTACTTCGAGCCCACGCATGTAGGGGCGCAAAACTTCAGGAATAAGAACCGTTCCGTCGGCCTGCTGGTAGTTTTCGACAATCGCCGCAAAACAGCGACCGACAGCCAGTCCCGAACCGTTAAGCGTATGAGCATACCGTGATCCTTTGAAATTTTCTGGATCACGGTATTTTATATTCGCCCGACGGCCCTGGAAATCAGCACAGTTCGAACAAGAGGAAATCTCTTTGTAATCGTTGTAACTCGGCAGCCACACTTCGATGTCATACGTCTTGGCCGATCCGAATCCCATGTCGCCGGTACAAAGCACGATGCGACGATAGGGCAATCCGAGCAACTCGAGAACCTTTTCTGCCTCGATCGTCATCGACTCGAGCTCGTCGAAGGACTCTTCGGGACAAGCAAATTTGACCATCTCGACCTTATCGAACTGGTGCACACGGATCATGCCTCGCGTATCACGCCCGGCACTGCCCGCCTCCTCACGAAAACACGCGGTGAAGGCACAGTAGCGCAAAGGAAGGTTGGCGCCGTCGAGCACCTCGTCGCGATGGAGATTGGTGAGCTGCACTTCCGCAGTCGGAATCAAATAGTAGCCTTCACCGGTCTTATAGAGATCATCTTCGAACTTAGGCAGTTGCCCCGTGCCGTACAAAGAATCGCCATTGGCGATATAGGGAGGCCACCACTCTTTGAAGCCGGCCTCGGCATGCGTATCGATCATGAAGTTGATGAGAGCTCGCTCGAGCATGGCGCCCTTACCGGCGAGCACGACGAAACTCGAACCGGCCAACTTCACGCCGCGCTCGAAGTCGATGATACCGAGAGCCGGCCCCAAATCCCAGTGCGCTTTCGCTTCGAAGTCGAAGACACGCGGAGTTCCCCACTTCTTGATTTCGACATTTTCGCTTTCATCCTTACCCACAGGTACGGATGAATCGGGAATATTGGGCGCGGTCGCCAAAAGTTCGGTGACGGCGGCATCGGTTTCTTTGCTTCTCGTCTCGAGGACGGCGATTTCATCTTTGAGATCGGTGACGCGGGCTTTGGCCTCTTGTGCCTCACCGACCTTGCCCGCCTGCATCAGCGAACCTATCATCTTGCTCGCCTCGTTACGACGAGCCTGAAGCGCCTCGACTTCTCCGATGAGCGCACGACGTTCTTTGTCGAGCTCGAGAAATTTTTCGACATCCCACGAGGAGTTGCGCGCTTTCATGGCGGCATCGACGACTTCCGGATTTTCACGAATGAATTTGGCTTCGAGCACGACAGTCTCCTCAATAAAATGAATGATTACAAGGTACAATTTTACTATGGACAAAACAGAATTGGACAAATTACTCTCGGCACTTGCCGACGGCACCAGAACACCAGGCTCGGTAGCCTCTGAAATACTGAATGCGAAAACGACCGAACTTGTCGGAGAAGACGGTCATGTCGACGTACGAGTCGATCACGAGCGAGCGAACAGATGCGGTTTTGCCGAGGTCATCTTCGCGCAGGGAAAGACTCCGGAGCAGACAGCGCGCATCGCAACCGAACTTATTGCACGGCACCCACTCATACTGGCGACTCGCGCCGACGAGGAACACCGCCGCGCCGTTTTGCAGGCACTTTCCTCCACTTCGGCGAAAGTCGTCTACCACAAAACCGCTCGTATCATCGAAATCGTGTCCGCGAATCCGCAACACGTTGAAATTCCCGACCCGGTGGGATTGATTGTAGTCGCATCCGCCGGCACATCCGACTTACCCGTCGCCGAGGAGGCCGCCCTCTGTGCGGAAGCCTTCGGCGCAAAAGTGGAACGGCTCTACGATATCGGTGTCGCCGGCGTGCACCGCGCGCTCGAGCACACGGACACTCTTCGCCAGGCACACGTTGTCATCGCCGTCGCCGGTATGGAGGGCGCGCTTCCCTCTCTCATCGCCGGACTCGTCGATGTGCCGGTTGTCGCCGTGCCGACGAGCGTCGGTTACGGCGCCAATCTCGCCGGGTTCGCTCCGCTCCTGTCGATGCTCAACTCGTGCGCGTCAGGTATCGGCGTCGTCAATATCGACAACGGCTTCGGAGCTGCCGTATTAGCTTCTCGCATCAACAACCCCAAACATTAAGGAAAGCCGATGAGTACAGAAACCACGACAGATACGCAAACTCCGCAGATACTGGCTCACCTCGATTGTTCGACGGGAGTATCGGGAGACAAATTCTTGGGCGCGCTCATCGAAGCGGGTTCGCAACTCGGTCAGTTCAGCGCTGCGGATTTGCAAAACGCCATCACGCAAGTCGCCCCCGAGGCGGTGGTCTCGATTACAAAGACATCGTCGTACGGAATCAGTGCGACCTCCGTCTCGATCACATCTCAAACGCTTGAGCCACACTCCCGGTCTTTCAAAGACATCCGTAAGCTCATCAACACCGCCGACCTTCCCTCTCCCGTGAAAACGAATGCAATCGACGTGTTCACTCGTTTGGCGGAAGCCGAAGGGCTCGTCCACGGAGTCGCCACAGAAGAGGTGACCTTCCATGAAGTTGGTGCGCTCGACTCCATCGGCGATGTCGTCGGCGTATGCGCGGGAATCGATGCTCTCGGCATTCAGGCGCTCTATGCGACTCCACCGGCACTCGGCTCGGGAACGGTGACGACCGCACACGGAGAGATTCCCGTTCCAGCTCCCGCCACGGCGGCGCTCCTCCTCGGCAAACCGACCACCGTCAGCTCGGCGAGCGGAGAGCTCACCACACCGACCGGCGCGGCACTGCTCCATCTCGCGGCAGGCTTCGGCCCCGTGCCGCCGATGACTCCGATTCTGCTCGGATACGGAGCCGGGACCAAAGACATCGGACAGGCAAACATATGCAGACTCATCGTCGGGGAGGCGGCTACAAAAGCCACCCACGGCACGGCGGCGCCCACGACGCTCACGCCCGATACCACCGTTTTGCTTGAAACCAATATCGATCACATCACGCCCGAAGCAGTCGCTTTCGCCGGTGAGGAGCTCGTCGCAGAAGGTGCTCTCGATGTGTGGATTACCCCCATCGCCATGAAGAAAGGCCGAGCGGCGCTCACCCTTTCGGTGCTCGTTTCTCCGACTGAAGCAGAAATGTTCGCAGAGCGCATCGTCGCTTTGACCGGCACACTCGGCGTGCGCGTAATCGTCCAGCCCCGGCTCATCGCACATCGCGAGACCGTCGATGTCGACACCGAGTGGGGCACGATCACGTTGAAGCACGGGGCCGGACGCTATCGACCCGAGCATGAAGACATCGCGCGGATTGCTCGTGAAAATAACTTGCTTTATCACGATGTCCTTGTTAAGATTTCTAACCTGACGGAAAGTATTTAGAATAATCTAAACTTTCTGACGGCAAGGAGCAAAAAATGATTCGCGACATGATTGTTTTCGACTATGACAAATGCACCGGATGCGGCACATGCGCCGACGGATGCGGTAAGCAAGTGATCGAGATGGTAAACCACAAGCCCGAAATCGTCGAGGATAGATTCTGCGACGGGCTCGGCGTTTGCGTCCCACTCTGCCGTTTCGGCGCGATATCCGTTCAAAAGGTCGACACCGACCCGTTCGACCCGAAAGCCCTGCGCGAGTACCACCGCAATCGTTAATTCCTGCGCGAGTACCACCGCAATCGTTAATTCTTTATCGAATAGCGCCCTGTTTCATCGCAGACCGCAAAACCTTCTTCGCACAGCGAGCCCATGACATCATCGACGACATCGATCCCATAGGAACACTCCCGCGCATAGTACGTGGCGGTGCCGTCGGGCACATCCAGCATGACGCGCAACAAACGAGCACGCTTCTGCCTGCGAGAACCCTCATAGGCACTTTGCTTCGTGTGGTGTTTGCTTCTACGCGAGGGATTCGGAAACATTTTCTTCAGCCATGCACCGTAATCGAGAAGCGCATAATTCCAGACGCGGGAATCTATGCCGCGCGAAGCGATGAGCGCAGCGGCGGCCTCGACGATGGCGCTCACCTCTTTGTCGCCGACATTTTCTCTGTCCGGCCACACCTCATGAAGCACCACGGTTCGCACATTCGTTTCGAGGTAGACGGACGGCTCGTTGAAAGCGAACGCGAGCACCCCGGCAGCGGTCGCCGGCCCGATTCCCGGCAACGCCACAAGTTCCTCGACATTCTGCGGCAATCGGCCCGCATGCAACGTCGACACCTGTTTGGCGCACTCGTGAAGTGCGAGCGCACGACGGTTGTAGCCGAGCCCTTGCCACGCTTCGAGCACGTCGAGTGTCGACGCGGCCGCAAGCGCATCGAAGGTCGGAAACTTTTCGATCCACCGCGCATAGTAGCGTATGACACGCACCGTCTGAGTCTGCTGTAGCATAACCTCGGAAACCAGCACACGATAAGGATCCGCCGTGCGCCTCCACTCGAAATCGCGATACAGTTCTTCAGCGACCCCGAGAACGGCATCGACCAATGCGACGACCGCCTCCGAGCCGACATGAGCCCCGCCCTTCGGTGCCCCGCCCTTACGCGACTCGTTCGTATCGTTCCGTTGTGTGCAGCTCATGTTATCCACGAAAATACCCTACCCTCGAAGCTCTTTAGTATTAGCATAAAACACTGTGGTCGGATACTCTAGTATCCTAGGGCATCGGAAGCCGCTTACTCTGACTACCGGTACACGAAATAACCATGAGGAGAACTCAATGAAAGCATCCACAGGCGATAAAGTAAAAGTAAACTACACCGGAACGCTCTCGAACGGTGAACAATTCGACTCGAGCATCGGTCGCGAGCCTCTCGAGTTCGACCTCGGTGCGGGCCAAGTGATTCCCGGATTCGACAAAGCCGTCATCGGCCTTGGAATCGGGGAGACGGTCACCATCACCATCCCGGCAGACGAAGCATACGGCGTGCGCGACGACAAACTCATCCAACACGTGCCTCTCGAGTTTTTCGGAGAGAAACTACCCGAAAAAGGTTGGATGCTTGAGCTGCAATCACCCGAGGGCCAGGTAATCCCTGCAACCGTCGTCGACATCAACGAAGAAAATGCCACTCTCGACATCAACCACCCACTCGCCGGCGAGGACCTCACATTCGAAATCGAACTCGTTGAGATTATCGCGAAGGATTAACGACACTTTATGAGCGTCTCGTATCGACAAATATTTGAGACCTGCAGAAAAGCCGGGCTTTTAACCGGACAACAGGTGCAAACCGTTTTCGAAGACGCATCCGGTCGGTCTCCCATTGCGGTGGCGCAAGAACTCCATTTCACCACCGAAGAAGAAATCGCGCGCGCGGTTGCTTCAAGCTACCATTGCGAGTTCTGCGACATCAAGGCGCTCGAACTCAATCCGCAGGCCATAAGGAAAATCCCGACCGATACTCTTCTGAGAAGCCACATGATTCCCATCGCGATCTCGAATTCAGAGATTACCATGGCGATGGTCGACCCTTCCGACATTTTGGCTCGCGACGATGTTCGCACGCTCACCAGACTCTCGGTCAAAGTCGTCGTTGCACCTGAAACCGCAGTGTTCGACGCAATCGAACGTTTTATGGCCGACCAAACCAACCTGCAGTCGATGGCCGACGACACCACAGTTGAAGTCGAAGACCATCTGACAGACGAAAACACCGAGGATACCGTCGTCGCAAAACTGATGAATAGAATCATCTCCGATGCAATCACTCTCAACGCCGGAGATATAATCATCGAACCTCATGAGCATGAAATGGCCATCCGTTTTAAAATCGATGGCGTTTGCCGGGAAATATTTTCCGCTCCAAAATCCTTGCACCGGCAATTCATCAACCGGCTCAAGATTCAATGCGACCTCGACATTGCAGAACGACGCAAGCCTCAAGACGGACGTTTCGGCGTGAACCTCAAGGGAAAAATCATCGATTTCCGTGTGGCGATTTTGCCGACCATTCACGGCGAGCTCGCCGTACTGCGACTTTTACGCCGCGACTCGATTATGCTGTCGCTGACCGATCTCGGGTTCAACGATACGAACTTCAAGCACATCATCGACGCCTTGAAAAGATCGCATGGCATGATTTTAGTCACCGGACCGACCGGCTCGGGTAAATCGACCACGCTCTATGCCGCAGTCAACGAAACCGCCGATCCTCGAATCAACTTGATCACCGTCGAGGATCCGGTCGAATATCGACTGGACGGACTTTCGCAAATCCAGGTCAACGAAAAAGCCGGCCTTACGTTCGCCTCCGCTTTGCGCTCGATACTCAGGCAAGACCCCGACCAGGTGATGATCGGTGAAATTCGCGACACGGAAACAGGCAAGATAGCCATCGAGGCCGCGCTGACCGGGCACTTGGTCCTCTCGACTCTGCACACGAACAATGCGCCCGGCGCACTGACTCGTTTGACTGAAATGGGCATCGAGCCTTTTTTGAGCGCAAGCGCGATTGTGCTCGTCGTGGCTCAACGACTGGCACGACGCTTGTGCCCCGAATGCAAGGAAGCGTACCGGCCCACAATCGAGGCCTGTGAAAAAGCAGGCTTTCCCTATAATAAGGAAACAGGCGAAACGCCGCTCATCTACCGGGCGAAAGGTTGCAGGGCTTGTAGTGAAATCGGTTACAAGGGACGCATGGGCGTACACGAGGTCATGGCCGTCTCGGAAGAACTCGAGCGGGCGATCGTTCGTAACGCATCAGCCGATGAACTATCCAGAATCGCCGTCGAAGAAGGAATGCAAGAGTTGCGTGGCGACGGATTTGCAAAAGTCATCGAAGGGCTCACATCCATCGAAGAAGTATTGCGAGTGGTGGTCTAAATGGCAAAGACCCCGTTGCTGACCGGACAACGCCTCATACGAGCGGAGGTAATCACTCCCGAACAATTCGACGTCGCGTTGGCGTACCAAAAGGACCACCCCGGGATTAAGATTCAAAGCATCATAGCGAAACTCGGTTACGCCACCGAACACGACATGGTAAAGGCGATCGCGCTTCAACTCGGCGTACCGTTTCTCGGCGAAAATGACATCGAAATCGACCCGACTCTCGAAACGCTCATCCCGCGCAACCTCGCGGAAAAGTATCGCGTCGTTCCCATCAAGTTGAAAGATCGCTCTTTGACCATTGCGACATCGAATCCGCGTGACATCGGTGCGTTGGATGACCTGCGCCTCATCACCGGGGGCACCATCATTCCGATTATGACCACCGACACGGCTATCACCGACTTGATTGCAAAAGTGTACTCGAATCCCAACGCCGATATCGACTTGCAAAAGCTGCGTGATGAAGAAGGCGACACCAACGAGGCACTCGTAGAATTTCAGAGCCTCAACGAGGTCGTCGATGACTCCCCGACCGTCAAGCTGGTCAAATATATCCTCAAAAAGGCCGTCGCCGATGGCGCAAGCGATATCCATATCGAGCCGCAAGAACACGACTTGCGCATTCGGTTCCGAACCGACGGCGTGCTCCATGAGATTATGAGGAGCCCGAAATCGAGCCAAACCGCAATCATCTCACGATTTAAAATCATGGCGGATATCGATATTTCCGAAACACGTAAACCGCAAGACGGCCACAGTTCCGTCAATGTCGGCAACAAAACGGTCGATCTCCGTGTGTCCACCCTGCCCTCCATTTACGGTGAGCGCATCGTTTTGCGAATATTACGTACCGACTCGGTGCTCCTCAAGCTCGAGGACCTCGGATTTTCTCCCCGCAATCTCGAATTGTTCGAAACCGCTTTCAAAAAGCCTTACGGAACGATTTTGGTGACCGGTCCGACCGGCTCGGGTAAGTCGACCAGCCTCTATGCGGCGATCAATGTGCTCAACTCGCCTGAAAAACACATTCTGACCGCGGAGGACCCCGTCGAGTACCGTCTCCCCGGCATCAACCAAGTGCAAATCGACAACAGCGCCGGTCTGACGTTCGCGCGGGCGCTTCGCTCGTTTCTGCGATGCTCTCCCGACGTCATCCTCGTCGGAGAAATTCGCGATAAAGAGACGGCGCGAATCGCAATCGAGGCCGCTCTGACCGGTCACCTGGTGCTCTCGACTCTGCACACCAACGATGCGGCAAGCGCCATCACTCGTTTGACGGAAATGGAAATCGAACCGTTTTTGATATCTTCGGCGCTCGACAGCGTAGTCGCCCAGCGACTCGCCCGACTTCTTTGCCCCGAGTGCAAAGAAGAGTACACTCCGGATTCGGAAGCGTTGATTCGCATCGGATACAACCCCGACGACCTGCCGGATAAGCTCTACCGGGCGAAGGGATGCAGAAAGTGCAACAATTCCGGGTACAAAGGAAGAATCGCCGTGCATGAAATACTGTCCATAACCGAGAAAATCGGAAATTTGACCGTGGAGGGCGCACCCGGCGAAGTAATTAAAAAGGCTGCAATCGAGGAGGGAATGCAAACTCTCATGCAGGACGGTCTGGAAAAAGCTCGCCTCGGTCAGACTTCGCTCGAAGAGATCATGCGCGTTATTGCATAAGACGGGCAACATCAGTAGGATGTCAGTACACTTCGCGTTATAAACTCGCATCGGCGCCGTCAGAGGAGCAAGCGTGGCAACATACACTTACCAAGTCCGCGATAAAAAATCGGGCAAGATCACCAAAGGGAAAATCATCGCCGCAAACGTGGCTTTGGTCAAAGAAAGCCTCGCCGCCGCCGACCAAGTCATTTTACAAATTCGCGAGCAAAGCAAACTCGCAGATGTCGGAAGCCTCAGCATCGGTGGAAAGAAAGTCAAGCGAAAGGATGTCGCCATCTTCGCCCGCCAATTCGCGACGATGATTGAAGCCGGGCTTCCCATCACCAAATGCCTGACGATTTTGAGCGCGCAGACCGATAGCGTCGCGCTGAGGGGCGTCATCGCCCAAATTTCGCTCGACGTCGAGTCGGGCGGTTCTCTTTCAGCTGCGGTTGCCAAACACCCGAAAGCATTTCCGAAAATATTCGTATCGATGGTCCACGCCGGAGAAGTCGGCGGTGTTCTCGATATCGTTCTCGTGCGCGTCGCAGACCACTTCGAAAGCGAGCTCGCTTTAAGAGGAAAAATCAAATCGGCCATCACCTATCCGGTTGCCATGGGCGCTTTGGTTTTCATCATCGCGCTGGCAATGTTGATTTTCATCGTTCCGACATTCCAGAAGATGTTTGCCGACATGGGAGCGAAATTACCGGCGATAACAGCTGTGATGATTACGCTATCGGATGCGCTCCTCAGCTGGAAAGGACCGGCGACATTCGTCGTGGTCATCGCCGCCGTATGGGGGTTCAACAAGTGGCGCAAAGGTTCGGGCGCTTTCACATGGGATACGCTTGTTTTGAACATGCCCGTCACCGGCTCGATTGCGAAAAAAATGGCCATGTCGCGTTTCACGAGAACATTTTCCACGCTCGTCAGCGCCGGCGTACCGATGTTGGCAAGTCTCGATATCGTCGCCGACACATCCGGTAACGAAGCGATCGCAAAGGTCGTATTAGAGGCGAAAGAATCGGTGAGAGAAGGAAATCTTCTCGCAAAACCGTTCTCGGAATCGAAAATTTTCCCTTCCATGGTCTCTCAAATGATCGCCGTGGGCGAAGAAACCGGTTCGCTTGACGTCATGCTCTCTAAAATAGCCGACTTCTACGATGAAGAGGTTTCTTCGGCAGTCGCTTCGTTGACGTCGACACTCGAACCGGTCATGATGGCTTTACTTGGCGGCGTGGTGGGCACAATGGTCATCGGCCTGTATCTCCCGATGTTCCAAATGGTCGCCATCGTCAAATAGTTTTATAGCGTCTGCTTAAAGTATTGTATACTTACCTCAAAGGTGTATCATGCAAAGGTCTAAGTTTTCATAAGGGCGCGCCGAAGGAATGGTCACCCCCGATTATTCATAAGACGTGCAACAGAGGAGAAACGTATGTCAAAAACAATCCGTAAGGACGAAGGCTTCACCCTCGTCGAGTTGATGGTTGTTGTATTGATCATCGGTATCTTGGTGGCTATCGCCATTCCGATTTTCAACAACGCCACGGCGAAGGCAAAGATTAACACCTGCAGAGCGAACATCCGCACCATCAACGGCGCCATCTCTCAGTTTGCAACCACCGAGGACACGGTCACATCACTTGCCACAGACGCTGCCTCGGGAACTGGAGCCCTCATTCCAGGCTACCTCAAGACAGCTCCCCAGTGCCCTTACAACATCGCTTATACAATCAGTGCCGTGGTCGCCCCTGGTGGCGTCGGCAGCCAAGGTGTGGTTGAAGTGGCCCACATCACAGGTACAGGTACAACAGCCGACCCATATGTACACGCCGATCCCACCGCCGTTGTCACTCCATAGCCGATCTCGCTTATCCGAGGTCTTCGCAATACGATCGTCTCTAGAAACCGCCCCGAGAAGGGCGGTTTTTCTTTCTTCTCTGCGATGTATAACCCCCCGCCACGTGGTATTCTCGTAGCATGAAAACAAATCGCCGACACACCTTTATATACGCTGAGAACGGCTTTACTTTGGTAGAGCTCATGGTCACCGTGCTGATTTTGGGCCTCTTGGTCACTATGGCTGTCGGTCTCTTCAATAATTCCATCCAGAAGGACAATCAAAAAGCATGCGCGGCCAATGTCGACACCATCAACCTGGCGGTTGCCCGTGCGGCCTTGATTTCAGGAAAACCAATAAGCGCGATAAACGATACCGATGTCAACGCCTATATCACCCGCGGAATAACCTCCCTGGAATGCAGCGTGAAGTCCCACCCCGCGACCTACCATGTGGTCCAGGGTGTCATCAATCCGCTGCATAATCACCAATGATGATCGATCCGCATTTCATTCGCTACGCACTTACGGGAGCATTCTTCCTCTTCGGAGTGATTTTCGGAAGTTTCGGAAATGTCGTCATCTGGCGCCTCCCCCGCAAAGAATCATTGAGCTTTCCACCGTCTCACTGTCCGACATGCGGTTCACCCATAAAACCCTACGATAATATTCCCGTTCTTTCCTTCCTTGTACTTAAGGGGAAATGTCGCACCTGTCATGAAGCGATTTCGATTCGCTACCCGCTCGTCGAGCTCTCGGGCGGCATACTCTTCGCCGTAGCGGCCCTTATCGGAACAAATCTCATCCAGGCGATTTTTCTCAGCGTTTTCCTCTACCTGCTCATGCTTCTTTCGTTCATCGACTACGATACGAAAAGACTTCCGAACTCGCTTGTCGCCACTCTCGGAGTGCTCAGCTTGACGGCGGTTGTGCTGACTCTCATCCCCGGCTGTATGAATACTTTGGCACAATCCACATCGCTGCCGAGAACCGTCGCTCTGACCGCCTCGGCGCAAAAAAGCACCTTCGCACCGATTGTCGAAGGAATAATCGGCATACTTCTCGCTGCGGGACCGGCGGCGCTCATAGCGTTTCTTTACCGCACACTCAGACACAAAAGTGGATTCGGCATGGGGGACATCAAGTTGCTCATCGTAATCGGGCTCTTCCTCGGGAGATTCGGCGGGCTCGTCCTCCCCGTTGCGGCGATAATCGGTCTCCTCGCCATAGGTAGTGCAAAACTTGGCAACCGCACAGTATCACTTTCCATGAAAATACCGTTCGGACCTTTCATAGCGCTTGCCACGTTCGTTATACTGTTGTTTGGGCAGAACTTATGGATAGGGTATACAGGTCTGCTGTTTTAACGCACGTTTAGGGAAATGCCACCATGGGCACCGAATCGAAGGAGTGCCGAGCCGTGAACACCGATGGCGTTATGATAACCAGCACTCGCGACAGGAAAGCTCCTGCCACCGATGCCGGTTTCACGTTTGTCGAAATACTTGTCGCTCTCGCGATTCTCAGTATTGCAATCACCGGGCTCATCGGTCTCATAGAAGTAAATACCATGACGTCGGTGCGCGCGCAGGAACTCTCTCGGGTCACGGATTCCATGGCCGACTTGGCCGACATGTTGCGCAATCCTGCGATAACATCCTACGAATCTGCCGGCGTGACTCATACGAAATATATCTCAATCGTCAGCACGGATATCCCACACAATGTCTCAGTTGAGCCATGCGACGGCCCGGTCCCATCCAATGCCTCAGTCGTCATGAGCGTGGAGGCGACGACAATCCCAGTGAGCGGTACGAGCATAAAGACCATCACAATTGGCGGCTACTCCACACGTTTTCCCCCCCCAGATCCAACGTCAAACCCAACGTCTGGCCCCCAGATCCATACAATCCAAGTGGTTTTGCCAAAACCATAAAACGACCCAGGGAACCTTTAGAGAATAATCATGATACTTTCTTCTTCACATACACCAACTTCGAGCAGTTCAACCGGACCGATGGCCGAGCAGTCTTCGGCAGAGGACGGCTTCACTCTGGTCGAGCTTCTGGTCACCTCGATTTTCATGATTTTTGTCATTACGCTGGTATATCAAACGATTTCATTCGCTCAGGTCGGCGAACAAGTTTCCGCCCGAAACAATGTGATGTCGGGCGATGTCAGTACCCTATTGGATATCGAGGATCGCTTCTTGTCGCAGAATTTATCACTGACGAAATCGCCCGACGGCTACTCGTACACAGTTGAAGTCCCCGTTGAAGTCCCCGCACAAATCGGCATCCCTTATCACATCACTTCTTATAAAATCACTTTCACTGCAAATCAGGACGGAACATTCACCGCACTACGCACGCCGCCGGTGGATTCCAGCGATACCGCCACCACATTCACCCTCAGCACAATAAACGCCAACGTCTCCAGCAGCACTCCGCTCTTGGAACTCTTCTACAGCCACGAGGCAACAGTTACCAGCACCGAATCGACGAACGCGACTTCGGCAAAAATCACCATCGTAGCCAAAGACTCATCCGACCACTTGGTACGTTCATCTCGTACCGTATGGTTCAGGAACCGGGACCAATAGACATGAGGCGACCTTTCATGAAACTGCATAACGATGACAAAGGCTACGCAGTGGCTTTCGCACTCGGCGCAATCGTTCTCGTCACTATAATCGCCATGACGAGCTACGCTCTCGCCCAGCGGTCGATTGACCAAGCCGGAACGGAATCTTTCTCGAACAGAGCTTATCAGGTGGCCGCCTCGGCACTTGAATATGAAGCAACCCTTTTTGAAAAAAGTGGAGCGCCCTCCGCCTTGTCCGGCGAGACCGTCTCAGCCGACGGGACCGTCTCGCCCGAGAGGACACTCCCCGGGACGAATGAAGGGTACACCTTCCGTAGTTATCCCGGCAGACATGGAATCGTTTTGAAATGCACCGCCACTACTCTGGACGGGAAAAAGGAAAGCGTTTCAGTCGAAGAGGTCAGTATCGACCTGGCCAACAGCGTATATTCGGGAGGCGGCGGCGGCACCATGCTCAACGGTAAATACTTCAACACGTCGGACTCCATGATAATCGGTCCGCTTTATCTTAAAGTCAATGGCGAAGACATAAGCCCGAACGCGAATATGACGTTCATCGACGGTCCGCTCTCCATCGAAAACGGGACGCTTTCGGGAGGCGGAGCTCTTTGGGTCCATACAACCAAGGTCTTGCACTACGAGGTTCACACCGATAACGCTACGAGCGGTCTCCCGACCGATGTGATCGTATCCCCGCTCGGCCCAAAAATGACCACGCCGAGCATTACACCCTCACTTGTGGACTCTCTCAAATGGGAGGCAGGGACATCACAATACTACGAAGGCGACACGATACTTTCCCTCGACGCCTCCGGAACATTGAATGCGAGCGGAACGATTTACGTCAATGGGACAGCCACAGTAGGCACAAAAGAGGCGCCTGTCACCGGTTACAAAGGTGTATTCACGATTTATGCGACGAACGGCATCACCTTCAACGGACGACTCATCCCCGCGAATTTCACAAATTCAGGCGAAACCCGCACAGACCTTGCTGGCGTAGATACCACCTACCGAGATAAAGACGGTGGGGTGTCTTTGCCTCAAGTGAGTGAAGGCTACTGCGCGACACTCATATCCAGCGGGCCGATCCTCTCGACATATAGCGCCGGTAACTCCAACGGAAGTTCCGCGAACTTTGGCTTTTGCGGAGCGATGTTCACCAGCAAATCGGTTACTTTCGGAAGCTCATTGCGCGGTTCGATAATCGCCGACAGCTCGATTGTGACGGGTGTAAAAATCATTCTCGCAACGCAGGGCACTCTCGGGGGCTTTCTACCCGGTCCTGTAAGTGGAGATGCAACCGGTCCTGGCACCGGTCCTGTGAAAGAACTCTTCGGTCGTGTTCTCGCACGCGAAAATTGGACACGGGGAAATTGAGATTAAATGACGGGAAAGCAACAAAACCGCTAACGCTCAGTGACGTAATTCTGCAAGGCGCGTCGAAGTCGAACAAATAAACTAGTATTGGTGGTGCATTTTATTGCAGCACGATAAAACCGATACATGCAGACATCGACACATAAAGACGCGAGGGCTAAAGTGGCAGGTCGAATATCATTTTCAGGCCAAGAGCTTCCGGTGGGGCTGGACATAGGGCACAACCAAATACGTGCCGCTCAGTTGAAGCGCCACAACGGCGAACTCGTGCTTCACGATTTCGGATCGATTTCAATCCCCAAAGATGCGACCGATGAGGGCGAAATCATCGATACCGCAGCCATCACCGAGGCGTTGAAGACATTTTGGCGTGAGCGCAAGTTCACCGGAAAAGTCGTTGCGACCGGTGTCGCCAATCAGCAAATCATCTTCAGAATGATCGACTTCCCGTGGACGGAAGAAAAAGATCTACGGGAGGCCGTCCTTCTCCAAGCACAAGAATTCATCCCCATTCCCGTTGAAGATGCCATCATCGATTTCGCCATCACCGGCGAAAAGGTCAATGATAAAGGCGAGCGCGTCTACGAACTCATGCTCTCGGCGGTCGAACGGAACATCATCGATAAAGTGGTGTCTTCGATACAGGATGCCGGTCTCAAACTCGCGAGAATCGACCTCACCCCGCTTGCGCTCGTGCGATCGGTGCTCGGCGACAATGAAGCACCCATCAACTATGATGGCTTTTTCGGAGAGACCGAGACCGTCGCCGTCTTGCATATCGCTTCCGGAACCACCAATTTGGCAATTGTCGAGGCGGGAGTGCCTCGCTTCATCAGGTTCCTCCCCACAGGCGGCGATATGTTCACCACCATGCTTGCGCGCGAGTTGGATATTCCCCTTGATGAGGCGGAAAAGATCAAACGAGACTTAGGTCTCCCCGCTCTCGACGGCAGCGTTCCCGCGCTCATGGATTACGACGCCGAACTGGTGTTCAAAGCCCAGAGTGTTCTCGAACGCGAGGTGAGCCGTTATATAAACGAGCTCAGACTTTCGCTCGAATTCTATATATCGAACAGCGCAAGCGGCGCCGAAATCACGAAAATATTCGCGACGGGTTCCGGCATGCGCCTTATCAACTTGCCCGCTTATCTCGAAGCTTCGCTGAAGGCGGATATTCAAATCGCCGATCCGTTCGCTTCCATCAGTGTATCCGACACGCAGCAGCGCTATCTCGGGACCGAACGATACAGCTACGCTCCTGCAATCGGTCTTGCGATCGGAGGCAGATGATGGCTGTCAAGAACAACCAAAAAATCAACCTTCTTCCCCAAGCAATCCTCGATCAACGTAGATTCGAGCTTTGGTATCCGTGGATTGCAATCATCGGGCTGATTTGTCTCTTACTCATCGGACTGTTTTTTATCGGCTTCGCCATCAATCTTTCTTCGCGCACCGATGAACTCAATGCGACGAAAAGTGAGACCACGGACACGAAAGCCCAGGCCGCAAAACTCAAAAAATATGAAGACGCGAAGAAAACCTTCACCGCGCGTGAAACAATAGTCAATCAAGCACTCGCCCAGCGCATGGATCCCTATTTGTGCGGATTGGCCGTAACCAAATACTTGCCTTCGACCGTTTCAATCGAGAATATGTCGTTCGACGCCCTAATGGGCATGTCCCTCAACGGTGTCGTGGAAGATACCGGTGGCAACCCGACCGATAAGGATTGGAAGGGCGTCGCCAACGCGATGGATTCGCTCGGAGAAGCACCGATAGTACACAATCTTTGGCTGAGTAAAGGTGCGATGACTGATGCGTACAACAACTACGAGGGTTCCGATTCTCTTTATTCGGCGGCCATACAAGACAACTTCCCCGATGTCGTCGACCAGTTCAGCATCACCGGCGACCTGAAATTAACGATCGACACCGGCGGGGACACGCACCTTTGGACGGATAAGGCCGCAACGGCCACTGGGGGGGCTACGAGATAATGAAACTTTCTCCTCGTATCAAAGTGGCACTGGTTCTCGCAGGTTGTTTTTTGATCGTTCTCGGCGTCGTCGCGGGCACCCTCTACCCTCAATATAAAAAATCTACAGTCCTCAAGCAAGAAAAACTCAACGCCCAGGCAGACCTCTTGGCCGCACGGACTTTGCTTGCCAAAAGGACACAGCTCGCAAAAGAGAGCGGCCAGCTCGCAATCGATACCGCCAACCAAAAGGCCGAGATACCGGAGAGCGCCCAGCTTTCGGATGTTTTGCGCCAAATACAGAACATAGCCTATGAAAACAACCACTGGATGGTAAACATCACGAACACCGATCCGGTTACGACCGTGGGCATGAAGTACCTCTCATGGGATACGGAGATTTCTCTCGAAGGTGGCTGGCTCGATACCCTGTCTTTCTTGCGCGACCTTCGCGATATGAATCGCCAAGTGCGCGTCACCAATGTCGCTTTCACTCGATTAACCGGTATCCGAGGTGGAAGCGCCGTCCCCAACAGGGTTGCGAAACACTGGGACCCGGAAGCATACCCGGTGAAAACCATCATCAAAGTGCAAATTTACTATATCCCCCAATCATCCGTCTTATCAGCGGCGAGCGCATCCACCGCCGCGGCATCGACGAGTGCCGCAACGACTCAAGGAGGTGCCAAGTAGCCATGACCAATGAACATGATCTCATCGAGGAATCAGCACCGTCGACCGACGATGGAACGAATACGGTTCCTGACATCGAATCCGACAAAGATACTACGCCGGCACCGCCGGAAAATGAACTTGTCGAAAACGACGAAGGCGAAAAGAGCCCCGACGGCACCAAGCGCGCAGTGATTTGGGCGGTTTTCGGTGTGGTTTGCCTGCTGGCGCTCATTATTCCCGCAGGTGTCGTTTTATATCGTGCACAGCATGCGGTTACCGCACAAAATGACAACGTCACGGTCATCCCCGCTCCGGGTACCAAGACATCGGTGGAAACCACGAGCACGGAGAGCACGAAAACGGCAAGTTCCCTACAAGATGAAACCGACACTTCCGCTTCTCAGAGTGACGCGCTCGGTCAAGATCTCGAAAATTGGGATTACTATCGTTCGGGCCGAAACATCATGGAGCCGGTCAAAGGTCCGCGCGTTGGGGACAGCTCGAGCGCAATCAATAAGAACTACATCGTGACTATCGAGGATGCACTCGATATCGACGAACATGCGGCCAACGGAGTTACCGTGACGCCACCTCAAACCGCCAAGCCCACGGGAGCGACCTCGGTTGCGGGAGCGAACGACTCGACTTCTTCGTATGGACCGCCACCGCTTGAAGGCGTCGGCACGAGCAACGGCAAAAAAGTCGCCGTATTCGTGGTCGGCGGAACAACATATGAGGCGAAAGTCGGCGAAACCATCGGTAAAACGACGTGGTCCGTCAAATCGATCGGCGCCGCCTCGGCAACCGTCACCGACGGCACCTTAACCCGCACCCTGAAAATCAACGACGGCTCGAAATAACGAGAGAAGTCCTACTGAATAATCGGAGAAATAATGCCTGAATTTCGTCTTTTGGTCGTCTCTGACAACCAAAAATTTCAAAGTACCCTCCAAAACGACCTCGTAAAAGCCGCTCCGGACTCCGAAGTATTCCAGGTGCCGGCGCCCACGCGTGCACCAGGGGCCATCAGCATGTTGAAGCCGGACCATGTCGCCGTGGATCTCTCGATGCTCGACGCGGATTCTTTTCTTGACGACATTTGCAACGCTGCAACCGCCCACGATGCCAAAGTCATTTTTTTCGCCACGCAAGGACATGCAAACGGCGCGAGTCTCGCAAAGAACTCTCACGCCCTCTGGTGCGAATCGGCGGAAGCTTCGGAGTTCATCTCTTGGCTGACCAACGGGTATACTTTGACTGCAAGCAAACCAAAGGCCGACCATGTCATGCTCGAGTCGCCCGGACTCTCGCGCAGCGGAGAACGCCTGCCCTCTATGGATGAGCTTTTAATCACCATGCTTGAAATGGGCGCATCCGACTTGCATATCAGCAACGGGTCGGCCCCCCGTGTCCGCGTGAACGGCCGCCTGTTCGAACTCGAAGGCCATCCGAAATTTTACGGCGACGATACCGTCAAGGTAATCGTCCCCATCATCCCCGAAAAACGTCTTCGAGAGTATGAGGAAACGTTCGAATCGGATCTTTCTTATTCGCTTCCCGGGAAATCACGATTCCGCGTCAACGTGTTCAGGCAACGCGGAGCGATGGGCGCCGTTTTACGTACCATCCCCTTCGGCATTCCCACCATAAAACAACTCGGCTTACCGCAAGTATGTACGGATCTGGCCGATAAGCCCCGCGGTCTCGTTCTCGTAACCGGACCTACCGGCTCGGGAAAATCAACGACGCTCGCGGCGATGATCGATTACATCAACGAAACGAAAGCCGTTCATATCGTCACGATGGAAGACCCCATCGAGTTCATACATCAGAACAAAAAAGCTTTAGTCAACCAGCGTGAAATCGGAGAAGACACTGAGAGCTTCGCCGCAGCGCTCAAACATGTGCTACGCCAAGACCCCGACGTCATCCTTGTCGGTGAGATGCGCGACCTCGAAACCATTTCAGCGGCGATCACCGCTGCTGAAACCGGCCACCTCGTCTTCGGAACGCTTCATACAATCGGAGGGCCTGAAACCATCGACCGTATAATCGATGTCTTCCCTCCTGCGCAACAAAACCAAATTCGCATGCAACTCTCCGGCACCCTGCTCGGTGTTCTGTCCCAAGTCCTCTGCGAAACCTCCGATGGAAAAGGACGCGTACTCGCCCAAGAAATCATGCTCGGAATTCCGGCCATCGGGAACCTGATCCGTGAAGGAAAGACTCACCAGATGCTAAGCATCATCCAATCCGGGGGTAACATCGGAATGGCGACGCTCGATCACAGCCTGCGCCAACTCTTCAAAGAGAAAAAGATATCAGCGGAAACCGCACTCGAAAAATCGCAAGATGCAAAAAGTATGGCCGAGCAGATCGGATATAAGCCCTCGTCTAGTAGTTCTTCGCAATAAGCTCGAAGTGCGCCTTCGGATGACTGCACACGGGGCACTCCTCGGGCGCCTCTTTGCCGATGTGTAGGTGTCCGCAGTTTTCGCAACGCCACACCACTATCTCCGGTTTTGCGAATACTTCACCGTTATCGACATTCGCGCGTAAGTTCAAATAGCGAACCTCGTGTTCCTTTTCAATTTTAGCAACCTCTTCGAAAAGCACCGCGATAGCATCGAATCCCTCTTCATGGGCCGTCTTTGCAAAACGCGGATACATTTCCGTCCACTCGAAGTGCTCACCTTTGGCGGCGTCTTCAAGCGCAACCCTCGTGGCCGGCACTGAGCCGCCGTGTAAAATCTTGAACCAAATTTTCGCGTGAGCCATCTCGTTGTGCGCGGTCTCATCAAAGAACTTCGAGATTTGAACGAACCCGTCCTTGAGAGCCTGGCCTGAATAATAGGTGTATTTGTTGCGGGCTTGCGACTCTCCTGCGAATGCGGTTTGGAGGTTAGCCTCTGTGATTGAACCTTTGAGTTCCATGATTCTTCCCTTTCTCAAACGGTTTAGGCAGTGATATCGGAAATTTTGAAAACTCGATTCCCGATTGGAAAACCATCGGCGAGTCATTGAATGAGATGGTGCGGGTGAGGAGATTTGAACTCCTACAGGGTTTCCCCCACATGGACCTGAACCATGCGCGTCTGCCGTTCCGCCACACCCGCCGATATGAATGGTCGCCAAGAGAATGATACCCTGAAACAACCACAAAAAACGCCGTTTGATAGTAACATTCCAAACAACAAAATGCCAACACTGCTGTGGGTTTTCTGTCTGATGACCGCTTTTTAGGTAGAATTACCCCTATGGTCGCCACAAGAAAATATTCCGATACGGCCCTTTCCCGCGAAACCGCCCGCAGAGACGCAGCCGACGCCCTCTTGCTTCAGCCTGAGGAACTCATCCTCGGCCGATATCGTCCGCTTGAGACACTAGGTTCAGGCGGCTACGGCACCGTCTTTTCCGCTTGGGACGAACAGCTTAAGCGTCGCGTAGCCATCAAAGAAATCCCCCTGAGCCCCGCCGATGCACAGACCACCTCGAAAGATTCCCTCGGCCTTGCGGAGGCACGCACCGCGGCGATGCTGACCCACCCCAACATTGCAACCGTCTATGACTTCGTATCGAATCATGAGGGAGCCTATCTCATCATGGAGTATATCGACGGCATCACGCTCGCCGATATTCCGAGCAGCGCGCTCAACGACGACACCATCGCCTCCCTGGCAAAATCAATCGGCTCGGCTCTCATCCATGCACACAAAAACGGTGTCCTCCACCTCGACATCAAACCGCGCAATATCCTCATCAATCACGATGGACGCGTCAAAATCATCGACTTCGGACTCGCATTGCTCTCCGGCACGACGGGACACGGCTCGGCCGGCGGAGGCACCATCGGCTACATGCCGCTCGAACAATTGAGAGATAAGCCAGCAAGCAAAGAAACCGATGAGTGGGCCTTTGCGGCCGTCATGTACGAACTTTGCACCGACGAATGCCCTTATGCGAATGTCGCCGGTTCCGGTGCATCGTTTCAGCAGATGCTTCACGCCCAAGAAACCGATGAACCGGCTCTCTTGGAGACCGGAGATGCGGTGCTCGATGCTGTTTTTGCAACAGCGCTTTCACGCGACGCGGAAGACCGATACCCCGGCATCAAGAAGTTCAACGAAGCTTTGCTCGACCGCCTCGGAGATGAGCGCATCGGCCGAAAAGAACTGCAAAGTGTCGTCGAGGAGCTCACCGACGACCAAACCGACGAAGACCGACTTGAGGAAACACGCCTCGAACGCGAGCGCGCCGTAGACCGATCGATTGTTTCCGCAAAAACCATATGGCTCACCATTTGGCGTATCATGGTGGGAGGAATAACCGCTACGGCCGTGTACCATCTTTTCGGATACTATCGGCTTTCACACGCGCTCGGCGCGGGCGCCGCGACATCCGACGGAGTACCGGTTCCGCTGCTTGTGGGTATAATACTGGGCGCATTGGTCGGAATCGCACCTCGGCTCGGTTCGGTTTTGTCGGGGCTCGTGCTCGCTTTGCTTTTGGGGGCCGCCGGACAGTGGGCGATAGCGTCAATCGCTCTGCCCATATGCTGTTCGTGGTGGTTTTTCATCGCACGAAAGTCGAATGCGGTGGCAAGCATCGGCACGCTGCTGGTCTGTTTTGCCGTTGAGGCGAACTTTTCGAGTTCATCCTCTTTGCAAAGTTTGTTCCCTCATCTATTCCGGGACAACCTCGCGTGGATGAACCTATTTCTCGCACTAGCGTATATAGTAACAGCACTAGTCGGGGCATTATCGATGAGCAGAAGAAAGGAACAAGCGTGAGCAGTCGCTCGAAGAAAAATTCAGGGGGCAACATGAGCAACGTCGAGGGTGCCTTGGAACGCGCAATCGAACGTCCTTTTTCACGCCTTTTCCGCTCCCCTCTTCAGCCGGCTGAAATTGAAAAAGCCGCCATCAAAGAGGTCGAAAAAACGCGCAAGCTCGGCGTGAACACGATTTATGTCGCCAACGTCTACACCGTCGTGATTTCGCCCAAAGACGAGGCCACCCTCGGAGATTTAATCGAAACGCTCGAATCGGACCTGGCGACGCGCCTTCATGCCTATGCATCGAATAACAACTACTTGATGTCGACTCGGCCCATCGTCGCTTTCGTCGTCGATGACAGTTTCAAACTCGGAGAGGTGTATGTGATAGGCGAAACTCTTTCCGAAGAAACCATACGCGAAGAGTTCGGCCCGGATGCGTTACCGGCAGCTCCGAAAAAGAGCTCCGCACCGCGCATTCAAGCCGAGCAGCCGTCCTATGCGGCCAATCGCCACAACAGAGGTCTCAACGTCGACCCTTATCTCAATAACACGTTCGGAGTGGGAGGCGGCCAAAACGCGATTCCCGCCGTCCCGCGTTCCTCGACATTCGCCCCGACCGGTTCATTGGGCGGTAGTTTCCCGGTGGGCAGCCCAACCGATGATGAAACCGCTTTGATTTCTTCGTCGGGAATGCAGCAGAATGCCACAGCGACCATCGCGGTCAAAAACCAACCCCCGTTCGTATTGAACGGGCAAGACCGCTACGTCATCGGTCGAAAGGGACTCTGCGACATTCTCATCGAAGACTCGCGAGCGAGCCGGCAGCATGCCGAAATAGTACGGGAAGGCCTCGGCTGGGCAATCGCCGACCTCGATTCGACGAACGGAACGCTCCTCAACGGGCAACCCGTCACCCACCGTCGCTTAAAAGACGGTGATGTGGTGACCGTGGGCGCAACCGCCATCGCATATAGAGAAACGGAACACTAGCCGTGATTGATTTGCTCTTATTCGCCGGCCGAGTCGCCCTCCTCATACTCCTCTATCTTTTTTTGCTCTTCGCAATAAAGAGCGGGATAGGTTTGGCCCAAGGATCACGCAAATCAAAACAATCCGTCTATACCGTCACTATCGTCGATGGTCCGCCCACTCTCGAGGGAACGACGTTTAATCTCAACGCGATACTCCTCATCGGTCGCGCCCCCGGCAATGACATACACGTCAACGACGAACTCCTCTCCGGTTCGCATGCGCGCTTGACGCCTGTGCAAGACGGTGCGGTTCTCGAAGATCTCGGATCGACGAACGGAACGCTCCTCAACGGAATGCCGGTGAGGACACCCCAAGCTTTACGGCCCGGGGACAGAATTGAAGCAGGCTCTTTAAAAATGGTGGTTGACCGACAATGACACCGAAAACTCCTCTATACCCGTACGCCGCGCTGACCAATGTCGGTCGTGTCAGAGATCACAATGAGGACTCGATTTTAGCGGCTCCCCCGCTTTTCATCGTGGCCGACGGACTCGGTGGACACGAGGCCGGTGAAATCGCGAGCCATATCGCCGTGGAGCAGGTTCAGGCGAACGCACCGCTCACACCCGATGTGAACGCACTCATGCGCGCGGTGAAAAAAGCAAACGCTGCAATCATCCAGGCCGCCGCGGAACATATAGGGCACCAAGGCATGGGAACCACCATGACCGCCGCGATCATCAAAGACGGACGAGCCGTATTCACGCAGGTCGGCGATTCACGCGCCTACCTCTTGCGCTCCGGACGCCTCACCCAAGTCACCGAAGATCACTCCGTAGTCGCCACCATGGTGCGTTCAGGTTCCCTATCGGCCGCCGAAGCACGCGTTCATCCGCAGCGCAATGTCATCACGCGTGCCCTCGGCAGCGACCCCAACCTGCTCGTCGACACGTATGAATACGAAACTCTGAGGGGCGATCGCTGGCTTCTTTGCTCCGACGGATTATTCGGACCGGTCAATGACACTGAGATCGAAGAGGTTCTCAATAAAGAAATCGATCCGTCGCGATGCGCCGAAAAACTCATCGAACTGGCCAACGATGCCGGGGGCAATGATAATATCAGCGCAATCATCATCGATATCGACCATGAGTATGCGACCTCGCTCGCACAAAAGAAGCACACGAAACGAACGCTCCGATTCTCCGTTATCGCCGTCCTTTTGGCCATCGCTCTCATCACCGGAGTCGGGCTGGTGCTGAAAAACTACGCCTCCTCACGTGCCTATATCGCCGCCACACCCAATAACCGAGTGGCGGTTTACACCGGTGTGCCCGGTTCGATTCTCGGGTTCTCCATCAGTGCGCTCAGCACCGAATCGACATTCACCGTCGACATGTTGCCGCCCATCGAGCAGCAAAATGTATCTTCGGAGGAAACATTCGACAGTCGGGAAGCGGCGATGAGCCGATTGCACCGCTATCAAGAAAATTTGCAGGCCCCGAAATGAGCTCACGCAGAAATAGGGAGTTGATGCTCCTTGCGGTCGCTGCCGTTCCGGTGGTACTTCTCTTCGCACTGGTCGGTGCTCAAGCAAGCGGCAACTTTTCATGGACGTACCTCACCGTACCCATCAGCCTCTTCGCCCTTTTTGCCGCGGCGCACATCGCCCTTCGCTATTTTGCGAAAAATGCGGACCCGGTTCTCCTCCCGGTCGCTTTTGTCTTAAGCAGCATCGGCATCGCGTTCATCACGCGCCTTACGCCCGAAAAAGCCTTCACCCAAATCGCCTGGCTTTTCATCGGCGTCGTGGCACTCATCGCAATACTCGCAGCCATTCCCTCCCTCGAACGCGTGGGGAATTATAAGTACACACTTATGGTCGTCGGAATCGTTCTCATGGTTTTGCCGGCACTCATCGGCCGAGAAATCAACGGATCGAAGCTTTGGATTCGCTTAGGTTCCCTTTCCATCCAGCCGGGAGAAATCGCACGTGTCCTCATAATCCTATTCATGGCTTCGTACTTGTCTGAAAACCGTGAGATGCTGACCGTATCGACACGGCGGATTTTGCGTATACCCATGCCGGAGTTGCGCACGCTCGGCCCGCTGTTGTTCATGTGGGCGATTTCTTTTCTCGTCATGGTGGCCGAAAAAGATCTCGGTTCCTCTCTGCTCTTCTTCGGAATTTTTCTGATTATGCTCTATGTGGCCACCGGCAGGCCGAGCTATGTCGCCATCGGGCTCGTGCTTTTCAGCGGCGGAGCGACTTTGGCCTACAAAATGTTCACCCATGTTCAAACGCGTGTTGATATTTGGCTACACCCGTTCCAAGACGCAGCCGGTAAAGGGTACCAACTCGTCCAATCGATTTTCGCTTTCGCCGACGGAGGATTCATCGGGCGCGGCATAGGTGCCGGCTTGCCGACTCGCATTCCTTTCGTCGACACCGACTTTATTTTCGCCGCAATAGGTGAGGAGCTCGGGCTCCTCGGTGCATGCGCCGTCATCATTTGTTTTCTCGTAGTGATATACCGAGGCATATCGATTGCATCCCGGGCGAAGTCCGACATGGCTTCCTTCACCGCCGTCGGGTTGACAGCCTCGCTCGGTTTGCAGGTTTTCGTCATCGTCGGTGGCGTGACCGGACTGATTCCTCTGACCGGTATCACCTTACCGTTCATCAGTCGCGGAGGCTCCTCTATGCTCTCGACTTTTATGTTGCTCGCACTCCTCATTCGGGCGAGCGACGCGTCCACCGGCCTGTCCACGGAATTGGTAAGCGCACAAAAAGGCACTTCCGTTCTCGGGCGTCTCTCTTTATCGAAGCGTTTGGGCGGGCTTGCGGTGTTCTTTTCGCTCCTGATGGTCGCGCTCGTCGGGAACCTGACTTGGTTGCAGGTCATCCATGCGCGCTCTTTGCAAAACAACGTCGCGAATACTCGAAACTTATCACGGGAGCTACGGAGTGCCCGCGGACCAATCGTCACAAGCGATGGTGTCACCCTCGCTGAATCGATACTGCAGAAAGACGGCACCTATAAGCGCGTCTATCCGCATAAGTCGCTTGCCGCGCATACGATCGGTTACTACTCAACGAAATTCGGTCGTTCCGGCATCGAACGCATAGCCAACGACGTCCTCACCGGACAGCGCACGTTCTCCACCTTCGACGATGTCATCGGCGCTGCGACCAATCAACCGATTAAGGGCGACAGTGTCACTTTGACCATCGACTCGAAGGTCCAAAAGGCTGCCGAGAAAGCGCTCGAGGCCGGAAGCGGTAAAGGCGCGATAGTGGTCATGAACCCGAAAACGGGAGCCGTACTGGCCTCGGCGTCCAGCCCGACATTTGACCCGGGCACCGTCACCGACGAATGGCAGAAACTCAATACCGACAGCAATTCATCCCTGCTCGACCGATCGAGACAAACCATTCTCGCGCCCGGTTCGACGTTCAAAGTCGTCACCTTGACCGGAGTGTATGCGAACAATGTCGCCACCCCGACGACGACGTATAAAGCACCCGCCAGCATGATCATCGGAAACGCAGCGGTCACCAACTTCGAGAAATCAAGCTACAGCAGGACGACGCTAAAAATGGCGACCGCCAAATCAATAAACACGGTCTTCGGTCAGGTGGCTGTGCAGCTCGGCGCGAAGAGGCTTGTCGCACAATCGGAAAAATTCGGATTCAACAGCACCATTCCCTATGACTTGGGTATCGAGACCTCTCTCATGCCCGACCCGTTGGAAATGACTACATGGGAAACGGCATGGGCGGGAATCGGACAACCGGTCGGCGAGCACACCTCCCCGGCGGGTCCGCAAGCAACCGTCTTCCAAATGGCATTGATCGCAAGCGGCATCGCCGATGACGGAATCGTGATGAAGCCCTATGTCATCAAAAGCATCAACTCACCGACAGGCAAGATAACAGGTTCTTTGAGCATCACCTCACCGGTGAGGTGGAAAACTGCATGCTCGACAGATATCGCGAATCAAGTCACCGACGCCATGAAAGGGGTCGTCGCCGACGGAAGCGGACGGGGCGCCGCCCTTCTCGATGTAACGGTGGCCGGAAAAACCGGGACGGCGGAAATCGGGAAGACAAAAACACCGAATGCATGGTTTATAGCATTTGCACCCGCAGACAACCCGACTGTCGCACTGGCGATTATGCTTGAAAACGGAGGACAGGGTGGCAAAATAGCAGCACCCGCCGCAAGGGCGGTGCTCAAAGCTGCACTTGGCCTGCATTAATATCGGCTATACATTACAATACAGATAGTTATTTATCGAGCGGAGTGAGCTTACGTGATCAACACCATCTTTGGGCAGCGTTATCGTGTGACAGAAAAAATCGGCACCGGCGGTATGGCCGATGTGTATAAGGCCGTCGATGAGACGCTCGGGCGTAGTGTGGCCGTGAAAGTCATGCACGCCAAATACGCCACGGATGAACATTTTGCCGCACGCTTCAGACAGGAAGCCCAAGCCGCGGCAAACCTCCAGAGTCCTTATATCGTCAACATCTACGACTGGGGCCAAGACGATGAAACGTATTACATCGTCATGGAGTACGTACGCGGCCAGGACCTCAAAAAACTCATCCAACAAAAAGGATTCCTCCCCAGCAAGGAGGTCGCCGACATCGGCCAGCAAGTGTGCGCCGCGCTCGCCGTCGCGCACGGATACGATATCATCCACCGCGATATCAAGCCGCATAACATCATGGTCACCCCTGACGGCGGCGTCAAAGTCATGGACTTCGGTATCGCACGTGCAGGCAACACCACCATGACGCAGACCGGTTCTGTTTTCGGAACTGCGCACTACGTGTCGCCTGAGCAAGCACAAGGTAAACCCCTGACGGCGGCAAGCGATCTTTATTCGCTCGGTATCGTGTTATACGAGGCAAGCTGCGGCAAACTCCCCTTCGATGCGGAGACTCCGATTGCCGTCGCACTCAAACAAGTCAACGAACAGCCTGTTCGCCCCTCGAAAATAAATCCCGCTCTCGACCCCGCTCTCGAAGCGATAATCGGGCGTGCACTTACCAAGGATCCGCGCGAACGCTACGCCACCTCAGAGGATATGCGACGCGATTTGCTAAGAGTCGCCCGTGGCATGGGTAGCACCGACAGCCCGACACTCGTCGGTGCTCCGCTGATGGGCGCGGCAGCCGGTGCCACGACCGTCATGCCGGTCGTCGGTGCGCATAACGAATATGGCAATACACACGATAACTACCCGAAGGATCCGAACATGGCCTCTAAAAAGAAGAAAACATGGTGGATTTGGCTGCTTGTTGCCATATCCATCATCGGCGCGGGAATCGGAGCCGCCTATGGGCTCGGACTTCTCGGAGGAAGTAGCATAGCCGTCCCGAATGTGGTCGGGAAAACACTCACAGAGGCCACGACCGAGCTGACCGGTGCCGGATTCGTCGTCGGTGGGACGACGCAACGCAACGACGACATCGTCGTTGCGGGCTCGATTATCAGCCAGTCGCCCAGCGCCGATACAAACGCGGAAAAGGGCGCGAAGATCAACCTGACGGTAAGCCTCGGAGCTCAAAAAATCACCGTGCCCGATGTCACGAGCCTTTCCGAAGCAGACGCACGAACGGCAATTGAAAAAGCAGGCTTCACCGTGAATGCGCAGCCTGCCGAATACAGTGACAAGGTCGACTCGGGATTCGTCATAAGTCAAAGTCCCTTCTCCGGCGAAAAAGTCACCAAGGGATCTGCCATATCCTACGTTCCCTCAAAGGGCATTAGGTCCTCAACCGTCCCGAGCGTCGTCGATCTATCGGAGGCGAGGGCGAAAACAAAACTTGCCGACTCCGGCTTCACGGTATCGGTGAATAAGACGTATAGCGACACGGTGGCCAGCGGCGTCGTCATCAGCCAAAATCCCAGTTCCGGGCTCAGCGTAAGCGACGGCTCGAAGGTGACGATAACGGTGAGCAAAGGGGCGCAGGTCGTCAAGGTCGCAGTTCCCGACGTCGTCGGTTTGACAAAGGCAGCCGCAACGAACATGCTTACTACACTCGGGTTGAAGGTTTCCTCTATCTATGAGCCCCATTCCGAGAACAACACCGTTCTCGAGCAAGATCCGCAAGATGGAGCAAGCGTCAAAAAAGGAACGACCATCACTTTGCTTATAGACGCGAAGAAGTAATTCCTCTATGCCCTCGTAGCTCAGGGGATAGAGCACAGCTCTCCTAAAGCTGGTGTCGCACGTTCGAATCGTGCCGGGGGCACCATACATACATAAAAGAACAGGCTGAATGCATTCTCGCTCTCGGCCTGTTCTTTTATTTTGTCAGGGATGCTTCAATCTTCGCAGATGCGCGGCCATGATCCTATGCCTTTTTCCAACGCAAAAGCCTTGATTCCAGTAGATTGATCAGTTCGTAGAGGACTACGCCCATCAACGCCATTGCGATTATTCCGGCAAACATCGAAGGATAGTCGATCATCCCCCACGCATTGACGATGTAATATCCCAGACCGCTTGTGCCAGCTATCGACTCCGTCAAAAACAGAATCGCGATTGCGGTCCCGGTGTTGATGCGAAGCGAGGTGAACAGATCGGGCAGCGATGCCGGCAATACAACATCAATTGCAATCTGAAGGGGCCGAGCCCCTAAAGAACGCACGCTCATAATGCTTGCCGGCGCTATCGATTTGGCGCTATCGCGAGCAGTGACGATTGTCTGAAAAAAGATAACCGTCCCGATGAGCACGATTTTCGGCGCGTCGCCGAGTCCCAACAGCACCATCAAAACGGGGAGGAACACGACTTTGGGAATCGGATAGAGCAGATAGAGAAGCGGCGCGAAAAACACATCGGCCTTCTTCGAGCGTCCGATCCAAAGCCCGAGCGGTAAGGCCAGCGCGGTGCCCGCGAGCATCGCCGCCGCGATGCGCCACAAAGAAATTGCGGCGTGCGGAAGCATGGCGGTGAACTGAGCGAAGAACTGTTTAAACGCCGCCGCCGGCATGGGAAGCGCGGGCGAATGAAGCGCCCACGAAGCAAGCGCCCATAAAAGAATGAGCGCAGCGGTCGCCGCGATATATCCACCGATTTTTCGGAGGAACGGACCGACCTTTACAGACATTTTCGCGTCGCCGATTCTACCCATGGTACGCCCCCTCGCTTTCCAGCAAAGAGCGTAAGTGTGTGCACATTTCGAAGAACTCGCGACTGTTCCGATACGCGCGGGTTCCCATTCCCGGGTTCTCGATAATCCGAGCCACACGCCCGGGGCGTGAAGTCATGAGAACGATTCTTTGACCAAGATAGATTGCCTCCTCGATCGAGTGGGTCACAAGTATTTGTGTATACGAGCGCGTATTCCATAAATCGAGCATCACGTTTTGCAGCTCTTCTCGCGTCAGAGCATCGAGCGCGGAGAGTGGCTCGTCCATCAACACCACGTCCGCATCGAGAGCCAAGGAGCGTGCAATCGCAAGACGCTGTTTCATTCCACCGCTCAATTGTTGGGGAAAATTCTTCTCATAGCCGTCAAGACCGACGACACTCAGCGATTTCCTCGCACGCTCCCGCGCGATATTCTTCGGCAAACCCGCTATCTTGAGGCCGAGCGCCGCGTTGTCGATAACCGTCTTCCACGGAAGAAGCCCGTAATCCTGTAGAATCAGCGCCGTCTCCCGGCGCGGTTTCAAGATCGGTTCGCCATCGAGGGTTATCTGCCCGACATCGGGTTTCATCAGACCGGCGATGAGCTTGAGCACCGTGGACTTTCCGCAACCGCTCGGTCCGATGAGAGCGATTGCCTCGCCTCGCTCGACCTCGAATGAAATACCGTCGAGTGCGTGAATATCGTCACCCACCGAGCTATAGGTCAACGACAAATTATGTATACTGATTTTCGCCATACGAGCATTATATGGGATAAAGTAACCGTTATGCCAATAATCTGACCGACCGGTCAATTCTCCTGCGTAATCGAACCGCCGAGCATTACCCTTGCGGTATAATGAGAAGCACAACCCACCCGATGAAGAGGATATGCGCGTGGCGACAGAAAGCCCCAAGAAAAAAAGCAAAAAAGAGCTCCTCTTCTCAGCCGCGATGAAGATTATCGGTGAACGCGGTTATGCGGGCGCTTCGGTCGATGAAATCGCCGCAAAAGCAGGCGTGGCCAAAGGTGTCGTCTACTATTATTTCGATTCGAAAGCCGCGCTCGGAGAACAACTTATAGCTTCCGGGCTTGAGCTTTTGGCCGTAAGACTCAATCGAGCGATTCTCCCGGAAATGGATCCCAGCGAAGCAATCGATGCTTTGGCGCGCGAACAGATGCGCCAAATCGATAAACGACGCGACTTTGCGAAGTTCTTACTTTCCGAAATGTGGCGCGAAGACCGCGAATGGCGGGCAACACTCGACAGCAAAGTCCAAGACATCGTTAAAATATTCGTCCGCGAAATAGAGCGCGGACAAGAACTCGGTATCTTCAGAAAAGACTTCGATATTCAATTCACCGCGCAAACCATATTCGCAACGTTTTTGGCCGGCGCTTTGAACTGGACTGTCATACACCCCGGTCTCGACCCGAACGATTTGGCCGACGATCTGGCGAAATATGCATTGGCCGGCCTCAGGGAAAAGGACCAGATATGACACGCTACCTCAAAGATGCACCCGAACTGACCGCATCGCTCGAAGATGTCCGGATCGTCTACACCGATTTGGACGGAACCCTTTTGGGGAAAGGCGGCACGTTGCTCATCGACGGGCAAGGCATGCCTTCGACTCGCACGGCAGAGACCATAGTTGCAGCCAATAAAGCCGGCCTCCCCATCATTCCGGTTTCGGGACGCTCCCGCATCCAGCTGACCGAAATCGTGCGCATGTGCGGCTGGACCGACTTCATCGCGGAGGCGGGCGCGATTCGCACCTACTATGACGGCCGCGAACGCGAGATCATCTACGATATCCCCGAGTGGAAATTCAAACTCAAGCACGGCCAAACTCCCCTCGATATCATTCGTGAATCCGGTGCCCTCGAACTCCTGGAAGAAACTTTTCCCGGTCAAATCGAGCACCATGCGCCCTGGCATGAAAACCGGGAGACGACAGACGTGCTCCGTGGCTTTGTCAACCGCCAAAAAGCACTCGAGGTGCTCGAAACGATTGCGCTACCCCTGTCGTTTATCGATAACGGGGTCATCCATCCAAAGATGCATACCCTCAAACAGAGCGACGAGCCGATTCGCGCCTATCACCTCACTCCGGCAGGTGTATCCAAGCGCCGTGCAATCGCGCTCGATCTCGAGCGAAGGAAAATCGATCCGCAAAAAGCCATAATGATCGGAGACGGACCGAGCGACATGTTATGCGCAGAAGTCGTCGGAGCGAGTTTCCTCGTCGAAAATGCGCTCCTCTCCCCCGGACTCGATAAACGCATCGACACCATCCCCAACGCTGCAATAGTCCACGGAATCGCAGGAGACGGCTGGTCGAACGTCATCTCGGAAATCCTTCTTAGGGGGAGCTTTTAAAGGACTCGAGTTTCCGCAAGAAAAAGAACCCCGCCAAAAGGGGGAACCAGAAATTCAAACCACGGAAGGCCATGGATATCGCCGTCGCGCTGATAGGCGCAACCCCGAATGAAGTGAAGATGAGCAGCATGATCGCCTCCACCGCTCCAACCCCCTCCGGCTGTGGCGAGATGACGCGGGCGACTTCGGCAAAGGCGTAGCCGGCGATAATGGCACCATAACGAAGATGGATGTTGAAACTTAAGAAGACCGCGATCAGCGAGAGGATGCTGACGACGTGAGCCGCCAGGGCAAGCGCCACCGCTTTGACGAGTTCGCCATAGTGGGAGGCGATCGACTCGGCGGACTCTATCAACTCTTCACTGATGCTTTGCGACCAATCGTCCTGAAGGCGACTCCGCATCTTGAATGTTTTCTGAACCTTGATGACGATTCGATAGACCAGCCCGAGTATCCTGACCGTCAAGTCGGGATTTTTCACGCTGAGAATCAGGAGCACCGGAGGGAGCACCGTCGGCAAGATGAACAGCAATGCGCCCGAAATCTCGTAGACGTCAAGCGATCCGACCACCCTGAGGTAGACCACCGCGAAGATCAAGACGAAAGAAAACGCCGTATAGCTGACGATCGTGCTCGCCATATAGCCGACCACGGCCTTGCTCGACGACTCCTCACGCCTCGCTGCATCATCCGCGAAAAGAACCGTCCCCGAATTGCCGCCCGTCGGCGCCAGAACGTTCATGAAAAGCGCTCCGAGTATAAGAGGCAGCAACTCCTTGATGCCCCGCTTTATTTCTACAGATCGAAACGCCCATTGCACCATTTTCGAATACATCGCGAAATAGGCCACCTGGGCCAAGGCGGCGACGAGCAACCATCGCCAATTCCCTGCGGCGAATGTATCGATCACTCTTTCAAGTTCTTTGAGGTGCGTGCCGATATAAATCGCGAAGACTGCCGCGATGATGACCAAAATGCTTTTTGTTCGTCGATTGGTCATGACATCTACTCCGAATGCTGCAACCGATTTTTTCGGTACTTCCTGTTCAGATAAGACATTTTCAAGAATTGCCAGACAACCTTATGAACGGGAAGCGCCCTGAATATATTGAACGTCATGAAAAAGTCTTCCAGGGTTCCTATAATATAATTCTTTTTTTCCTTTTTCGTCGTGGCATGAAGACCCGGCATGGGAATGCTGCGGAATGTCTTTTGCGCCTTGACTAAAGAGTCGTTCATGAGCACCTCGAGACCGTAACCGAGTAACGGCTTGCTCCAGATATGGGGGTCGAGCAAAAGTCGCTTCGAGATGGCCCGCTCCCCACTGACGAAATCTATGCCAAAGAGCTTGTAGATATGCGACGAGTTCCCTCTCATGCTGAGGGTGAAATCGACCTGCCCGTCAATCACCGGCTTGACGAGCCGCGTGATATCTTGGAGGGTCAGCCCGTTGAGATCGGCGTCGAGAAGGACAAGGATGTCGTTTTTGGCATACTCCAACCCCTTTTTCACGGCCATCGTCTTACCGAGTCTCTCCCGCCCCTCGATGACATGGACTCCGAACCCGCGCGCCACCTCCGCCGTGCCATCGGAGCAATTGTCGCACATGACCACCACATCATCGACGAGCGGGTGCTCGATGAGAACGGCAAGGACATCACCGATCCGGGTTTCTTCATTTCTCGCCGCGATGACCACACTGATTTTTTCCATGCAATAAGTATCCAAAATCGGTAGAAGGCAGGCTCGAGCAGGCTCGTCGGAAGCCGTACTTGGTTAGACACAGACAGTTATTATCCCACTAACAACGAAACGTGCCTAGCTAGCGTGTATACTCAACAAAGGTGTCTTTATCGCATGTTCGCATAAAGACCCCACCTATTCATCGAGAGACAAGGACTTCTGTGAAACCTCACAGTACCCAGCCTCGATAAGCATTCTGTTTGTCTAGCACGGTTTTTCTGCTATGCATGCGGTGCGCATCGAGGCCCAGCATAACGGAGGAGCACCGTGATTTATCTTTCCCAGATGCTCGGGAAACCCGTCATTGACGACGATGACGAGCAAATCGGAATAATCAGCGACATTGCCATCGCAACCGGCGAGGTATTTCCTCGCGTAACTGCGCTTGCATTCAAAGGGCCCGATAAAACGCCCTTCATGCTGTCGTGGCGCAAGTATGTGAAAGAGTTCACGGCTGATGCCGTATATCTCAACACATCGGCCGCCTCGATACGGTTCAGTTATCTGCAACCCGATGAGATATTACTTTCCCGCGATTTGCTCAACAAACAAATCGTCGACACACAGGGTATGAAAGTCGTTCGCGTCAACGACCTCAAGCTTTCCGATTCTAATAACTCGTTGCGCCTACTCGGCGCCGAAGTCGGTATGCGCGGACTGCTCCGCGCGATTTCACCTCGCTTCGAGAAAACCATCGCGCGCGGACTGGGATTATTCGGACAAACCATTTCGGAAAATTTAATCGCCTGGAACTACATGGATTTGCTCGAACATGACTTGAGCCAAGTGAAGTTGTCCATCACACACAAACGGCTCCATGAATTGCACCCGGCCGATGTCGCCGACATTTTGGAGCAACTTGCCCCGAACCAGCGCGCAGCCGTGTTCGCGCATCTCGACAATTCGCAGGCCGCAGAAACTATTTCCGAACTCGAAGATGAATACCAGACCGATGTCATCGAAGACCTCTCCGAGCGACGGGCTTCCGATTTGCTCGCAGAGATGGATCCCGACGACGCCGCCGATGTCATCGGAGATCTCGATTACGACAAATCCGAGCGTCTGCTTCGTTTGATGGGGTTGGAAGACTCGAGCGCCATCAGAAAACTTCTCGGGTATCGTGAGAAAACAGCGGGCGGCATCATGACCCCGGAGTTCACAACCGCGACAGAAGCGATGACCGTCGATGAAACCATAGAGCATATCCGCAGCGTCGCCGAAGAGCACGAATCCATCCATTACGTCTACGTCGTCGATGAGAAGAATGTCTTGCTCGGTGTCGTATCGTTGCGTGAACTTTTGCTCGCACCGCTCGATGACAAACTCGGCGACATTATGGAACGCGATATCTTTGTCGCCAACCCCGACGATGACCAAGAAGATGTCGCGGAGACCATTTCGAAATACGATTTGCTCGCCGTCCCCGTCGTTAACTCGAAGCACGAACTGCTCGGTATCGTCACCATCGACGATGCGCTCGACGTCTTGGAGGAAGAAGCCGAAGAGGACTTGGTCCGTGCGACGGGTCGCAGCGAGCACAAAAAAGACGACAATCCTCTTGCTTGGATCATGCCTCGTCGAAACGGATGGCTCATCGTTTGGCTCTTCTCACTTTTCGCCTGTTCCCTCGGATTATCTTTGGTAAGCGGTCATCCCTTCGGCATGGGCGATACAATCTTGTCGGCGCAAAACCCTTACGCGACCCTTGCCGTGAGCCTCTCACTGGCACTCATCGGAGTGTCCCTCCTGCCGATTTTGCTTATTATCATAGAGGAGGCGTCCATTCGCGGAGTCGACGTCCTCACCGATATGAAGGCCGAAGATCGACCGTCCACATCCAGGCGATACCTTTTCGGACTCGGCGTCGGAGCGGCCGGCGGATGCTTCGCCGGAATCATCACATTCGGCTTCGCCGATTTGCGAACCTCTGCCACTGATTTGGCGCTTGCGTATGGCGCATGCGTCTTCATAATCGCCCTCGTATGTTCTCAACTCGTCACCGCACTCGTCAATCGAGCCGTATTGCGCGACGATGAAGAAAAGCCTGTATCGCCCACCGGCATTTCAGCCATCGCCATGATCGTATGCGCCGCGCTCGTCCTTCTCAGCGGAATCGCTTTGGTATATTTCGTTCCTTCGTTTGCAACAGCACTGCTTGGATAGCCCATGGCTCACGAAGACACCACACGACAAGCAGAGGAGCCGAAGCCTTCACAGACGCAATCCTTGTCGGAACAGTCGGAACCACAGTCCACGCTGCAAGCGATAAAGTCAGCCCGTATCCCATGGACGCGCCGAATCGGCTTCATTTTCGCCGCAATGGGACCGGGCATCATCGCAGCCAGCGCGGGCAACGACGCCGGAGGCATTTCGACCTACTCGGTCGACGGCGCGCAATTCGGCTATAAGACGTTGTGGATGATATTCATCATGACGTTCTCCTTGGTGGTCGTTCAAGAAATGGCCGCCCGCATGGGCACGGTAAGCGGAAAAGGGTTCGCGGCGCTCATCCGAGAAAAATTCGGCGTCAAAGCCACCATGTTCGCCATGACGACGCTACTCATAAGTAACGCCGCGACGTCTGTCGCCGAATTCGCCGGCGTTGCTGCGGCCTTCGAGCTTTTCGGTGTCAGCCGCTTTATATCGGTCCCCATCGCAGCCCTGACGGTTTGGCTACTGGTGACCAGAAGTTCGTTCAAATATGCCGAGAAGGTTTTCCTCGCACTATCGAGCATCTTCATCACGTATATCATAGCCGCTTTCTTGGCAAAGCCTAATTGGGTCGACGTTTTTCATGGAACATTCGTCCCACAATTCGTCCCGAAAATAAACTTCGTGTTACTCGTAGTGGCGACTGTCGGTACCACGATTGCGCCTTGGATGCAATTCTTCGTGCAATCGAATATAGTCGACAAAGGCGTGACGGTAAAAGATCTTCTCTACCAAAAAGTCGATGTCATCACTGGAGCTATAAGCGCGAACATCGTCGCATGGTTCATCATCGTCGCCACGGGAGCCACGCTTTATAAGAACGGAATCGTCGTCAGCTCGGCAAAAGCAGCCGCGCTCGCACTCGCGCCGGTGGCCGGCAAATACGCAACCATCCTGTTCGCGGTCGGATTGGCCGGGGCTTCACTTCTCGCGGCATGTATTTTGCCTTTGACGGCGGCATACGCGGTGACCGAAGCATTCGGATGGGAGCGCGGAATCGACCGTTCCTTTTCCGAAGCACCGGCATTCAATTTAATATTCACATCCGAACTCGCCGTCGGCGCGGTCATCATACTGATTCCGAACGCTCCCCTGATTACCATCATGGTGATGTCGCAAGCAGTCAACGGCATTTTGTTGCCGATTCTGATGATTTTTCAAATCAAAATCGTCAACGATAAGCGTATTATGGGGAAGTACACGAATGGCAAAACGACCAACGCGCTCGCGTGGGCGACAACCGTCATAATCATCGGACTTGCTGCGGTATTACTCGTGGGAACACTCCTCCAAAAATTGGGAGTCATCAGGGGATGAATTCGGAAGCGCTCGGAATCTGAAAAGTTATCGTGCTGAGACAATAACAGCCGGGACCGATAAGGTGAAAACAATGCTAACAAAGTCTGAGCTACGTAAAGATGCACTTGCCCGTCGGCGTTCTTACGACGGCGATGCCAGAACTCGAGCCGCAAAGCAACTTTCTTTGCAACTCCTCTCGCTCCCCGTCCTGCGCTCCGCCCGTACCATTTCGGCTTATGTTCCTTTCGGCGGTGAAATCAATATCTTGCCGACATTATGCGATTTGCTTACTGCGCCCGACACTTCGCTCGAGCGCATTTTAATGCCGCGGGTATCGGGGACCGACACTCTTACCATGCACCTATGCGACCCTTCGCTCTTTTGCGGGAATCATGCCGGCAAGAGTTTCATCGAAGGCTACGGCGGAATTCTCGAACCGGAGGAAGAATGGCCCATCGTCGCCTTCAGCGAAGCGGACGTGGTCATCATTCCCGGCGTCGCGTTCGATCGTCGGCGCAAACGCATAGGCTACGGAAGAGGTTTTTTCGATCGTATGCTGCCCGCCAAGGGGGGCACCGCCACGGCTATCGGCGTTATTTTCGACGATTTGCTTTATGATGAGCTTCCCTGCGAAGACCATGACGTCGCAATGGACATCGTGGTCTCGCCCAGTGAGATAGTCTAAAACTTTCTGAATCGCTCGTATCTCTCTTCGAGCAATTGAGCCGTGCTGAGAACGGTAAGTTCCTCGAGAGTGCGCGTGAGATAACTGTGCAGGAATGCCGCGGCGGCTTTGGGATTCTCATGCGCCGGTTTCTCCCCTTCCGAGATTACCGTATCCACAATTCCCATCTCATAGGCGTCATCGGCACGCATCTTCATAACGGCAGCCGCCTCGGGCGCACGCGCACGATCTTTCCATAAAATGGAGGCGAAACCTTCCGGCGAGAGAATCGAATACACCGCGTTTTTCTGCATGGCGACGCGGTCGGACACGGCCAAGGCGAGCGCACCTCCGCTACCTCCTTCGCCGATGAGTACGCTTATCACCGGTACTCGCAATCCGGACAGAGCAATGAGATTATCCGCGATGGCGTTGCCTTGTCCGCGTTCTTCGGCTTCCACTCCGCAAAATGCGCCCTGAGTATCGACGAAACATATCACGGGACGCTCGAACTTTTCAGCTTGCTTCATCAGGCGGAGGCTTTTCCGGTATCCTTCGGGCATTGCCGAACCGAAATTACGCGCCAATCTTTCGTTGAGATTCGCACCTTTTTCTTGTGCGATTATCGTCACCGGTTGATCCCCGATCCATCCCAAACCGCACACGAGAGCGCCGTCGTCTCCGAATGCGCGATCTCCGTGCAGTTCGATGAACCCGTCGACGATCTCATCGATGTAATAACGTGCCGTCGGGCGATGAGTATTGCGTGCAAGTTGTACGCTCTCCCATGCGGGGTTCGGCGCAGACTCGACGGCCACCGCCGCATCGATGCGCGCGGCGGTAACCCCTTCTTTTTTCAATGCGCCCCTGCTCGTCGAACGTTCGAACGCGGCATCAGCCGCCTTTTCGAACGAAGCGGCTTCCATGGCCTTTTCAAACGAAACCCCTTCTTCGGCATCGAGACGACCGTACAAAAGTTTCTCCAATCGTCTCTCCGAAGCCAACTGTTTGCGCACTTGGTGGGACAACGTATGTCCCGATGCGACCGTCGGCTTGGGCATCACCTGTTTCAAGCGATTCGATACCGTCGTCAAGGCCCTTTTAAGTTGTGGCATTATGCCGTACTGCAAAGCGTTATATGTCTCCGAATCACTCGCTAAATTCTCGGATATGGCCGCATAACTTATAGCCTCCCCGTTTTCCATCGTGCATCGCGAGGAGCTCGCTTCATGGATTGCGAGAATATAGGCAAGTGTTTCACACATGTTCTTCCGCGGTACGATTACGTCGATGAGCCCGTGTTCGAGGGCGAACTCCGCGGTCTGAAATCCTTCCGGCAGACTTTGCTTGATGGTCCCTTGGATCACGCGCCTCCCGGCAAACCCGATGAGCGCATGCGGCTCTGCGAGAACGATGTCTCCCTGCATCGCGAAAGATGCGGTGACTCCTCCGGTCGTCGGATCGGTCAACACCGAAATATAGGGCAGACCGAAAGCGCTGTGACGCGACAGCGCCGCGGAGATCTTAGCCATTTGCATGAGGGAAATGAGGCCTTCTTGCATTCGTGCGCCGCCGGAAGCGGTGAATATGACAAGGGGCAGACCTTCATCGGTCGCCCTCTCGATGGTCCGGGTGATCTTTTCTCCCACCACGGCGCCCATCGAACCTAAGAAGAACTGAGAATCCATGACACAGCCGGCACAGCGTATGCCGGCGATACTGATTGCCCCGCATCTGACTCCCTCATCGAGGCCCGTCTTCTCTTGAGCAGTTGCGAGTTTCTCCGGATAGTGCGGAAACTTAAGCGGATCGAGTTGAGGGAGATGGCGAAACCATTCGACGGCACTGTCGGCATCGAACAAATCCCTGACTCGCTCCACGGATGACATACGATAATAGCCGCCGCATGCCGGACAGACGAAATGATTGGCCGCAAGGCTCACCGTGCTGAAAGACAGATTGCAATGAGGGCATTTTTTCCAAAAAGCCTCCGACGCGACCCGTCTGGCCGAACATTCTATCCACCCGCTATCGAGAACAGCGGAGGAGAATGCTCTGTATACCTTCATTCCTTTTGCGGCGGCGATGCCGAAGAAGCTGTCGACATGCGAAAGCGTCGACTCAACCAAGAGAATCGCGAGCGCATCGCATTCTTCGGCAGCCTGAAGCACGGCATAGCTGTTATTGAAGAGATTTTCGGAAAACACCTCACCGATACATATCGCATGATCGGCATAGCCCAGATATGCCTCGTCTGCCATGTCCCGGGTGAACACCACCCCGACATCGAGACCGACACTCTTGCACGCGAGAATGCCACGCTCGGCTTCCTCCCCGCGCGCAACCAGTAGAACACGAGGAGCGCCCGCGCGTTGCAGATAGAGGGCGAGTGCGGCGAGGTTATGCGATATCTCGACCGAGTTTAAAATCTTGGAATCGCTCATCTCAATGAACCTTACGACTGCGAGCTATCGAGTACATATTTTTGCACTGCCGCGGCGCAGCGCTCTCCGTTGACGCTCGCCTCGACCTCGGCGACGCACATCCGAGACGACGACTTCACGATGTGCGCCTCGAGGCGCACGGTATCTCCCGGCAACACCTGGCGACGAAACTTCGCCTTATCGATGCCCGTAAAGAATCCGATACTACCCGCTTTATCCCGTTCGACCAAAATACAAAACGAAGCCGATTGAGCCAAAGCCTCCATGAGCAACACGCCGGGAAACACCGGATGGGTTGGAAAGTGCCCGACAAAGAGCGGCAAATCCGCATCTATGTCGAGTTCGGCCACGATCGATTCACCCGGCACGCACTCTTTGACACGGCTCATCCACAGGAAGGGATCGCGATGGGGCAACACCGCCTCAATCGTTTCTTTCCCGCATGGATACTCGATGCTTCTCATAAAAATCCCCTACCCTTCGTATGCCTTGATGGCAAGCGATGCGTTATGGCCGCCGAATCCCAATGAGTTGCTCAATGCGACTTTTTGCGGATAGTTCTTGAGCGGCTCGGTCAATACACGCACAGGACATTCGGGATCTGCTTGAGAAAACCCGGTTGTGGCAGGAACACAATCGTTGACAACGGAAAGCGCGGTGACGATCGCTTCTACCGCTCCGGCGGCGCCGAGCATATGACCGGTGCTGCCTTTGATGGAAACGACCGGAATGTCATGCCCTTTCTCACCGCAAAGACCGATGAGCGCCGCCGATTCTGCTTTATCATTCGCCGAGGTCGAAGTCCCGTGTGCATTCAAGTGACCGATATCATCAGGCGTCAGACCCGCCTCGTCGAGCGCTTGGCGCATCGCACGAATCACGCCTTCTCCGGTAGGCTCCGGCGACGTCATATGATACGCGTCACCCGTCGAGCCGAAGCCGGCGATTTCGGCGATGATGTCCGCGCCACGTGAAAGTGCATGTTCGAGCGATTCGATGATCAAGGCACCGGCGCCTTCTCCGGCGACGAATCCGCTGCGCCGCACGTCGAAGGGCATCGAAGCCTGCAGCGGATCGGTGCTCTTGGTCAGAGCCCCGAGATTTGCGAATCCGGCGATTGCCACCGGGCTGATTGCCTCTTCGGTCCCCCCGACAAGTGCGGCATCGAGATATCCATGGCGAATGCTTCGATAGGCCTGTCCGATATTGTGTGTGCCCGTCGCGCAGGCGGTCACCACATTGAGACACTCGCCCCGCAAGCCGTAACGAATCGAAAGGTTTCCCGCCGCCATGTCCGAAAGCATCGTGGGAATCAACAACGGGCTGACGCGCCTCGGACCTTTATCATGCAAAGTTCGACAACCATCCTCGAAATCTTCCAGGCCTCCGATGCCGGAGCCGAAAATGCATCCGATACGTGCGGTGTCTTCCTCCTCGAAATCGAGTCCCGATTGCGCCACCGCTTCATCGGAGGCGATTATGGCGTATTGGACGAACCGAGCGAAACGACGGGCTTCCTTCTTCGAAAGTCCGAGCTCGACGGGATCATACGCGGGAATCTGCGCGGCGACTTTCACACTGAACTCACTCGCATCGAACCGCGTCAGTTCACCGATGCAGCACTCCTTAGCCATGACTTTTTCCCACATGACATCGACGCCGGCGCCGGCGGAAGAAATCGCACCCATACCGGTGATGACCACACGATGGGTCCCGTCGGAATTGCACATATCGTTTTGCACGCTCGAGTTGTTTTCGTCAATCATGTTGTTTTCTCGATTCGTATTCATTAGTTCATTCCTCCATCTATACCGACGACTTGGCCGGTGATATAACCGGCATTCTCCCCCGCCAAAAAACATACGAGTTCGGCGACCTCCTCCGGCTTTCCGAAGCGTTTTGCGGCGATGCGTTCGCTGATCGACGCCTGTTGCGTTTCACTGAGGGCACCGGTCATATCCGTCTCGATGAAACCGGGCGCGACGACGTTCACGGTGATGTTTCGCGCAGCCAGTTCGCGCGCCAGTGATTTTGAAAACCCGATGATGCCCGCTTTCGATGCGGCATAGTTCGCCTGCCCCGCATTGCCCGCGACGCCGACGATGCTGCCCATGTTGACGATGCGACCGTAACGCTGTTTCATCATCACCGACGCCGCCGCTTTGCAGCAGTTGAACGTACCTTTGAGATTCACATCGATAACCGTGTCGAAATCTTCCTCTTTCATTCGGACGAGCAATCCGTCACGTGTGATTCCGGCATTGTTCACTAAAATGTCGACACTGCCGAATGCCTCACGGGCCGCCTCGATCATGTCCCTTACCTCAACGGAGTCGGCAACATCGGCACGTACCACAATCGTATCCACCCCAAAGGTCTCTGCAAGGTAGTCCGCCGTTTCATGCGCCGCCTTCTCGCTGGAAGAGGAGGCAAAGTTCACACATACATTGCATCCCCGTCGTGCGAGAGCAACGGCAACGGCGCGCCCGATTCCGCGACTCGATCCTGTCACCACCGCGCTACGCCCGTCGAAATCGCGGCTGCCTCGGATGTCGCTATCTCCCTGGCTATCTCCCTGTATCGTTTGATCCATCATGCATCTCCCTGTCCCGCGAGAAACGAGTCGAAGCTCGTCCTATTTTCAATCGTTGTGCGAACGGTACTTCTATCGATTCTCTTCACCAGTCCGGTCAGAACTCCGCCGAAACCGATTTCGGCGAATGTTTCCGCTCCCGCCTCTCGCAACGAAGACACGCTTTGCTCGAACAAAACGGGCCGTATCAGGTGCTGCGCCAAATGTTGTGCCGCAAACTCCGCGCGCAAAGGCTGTGCATCGACATTGCAAATGAGCGGAACGACGGGCTGAGAAAATTCCACCGTGCTGAGATAGCGCGCGAAATCGTCTGCAGCCTCTTGCATGAGCGGACTGTGGAAAGCGCCGCTCGTGGCCAACAGAGAGGAACGCTTCTTTTGGGCGGTCCATTCCTCCTGTGCACGGGCAATCGCCGGTTTCGAACCGGAGATCACGATTTGCCCCGGACAGTTGAAATTCGCCGCCACGAGAACCTCGCCCTGCGCGCAACTCTCACAGAGATTGCTCACCGATACTTCATCGGCACCGAGCAGAGCGCACATGGCGCCCGGGTGATTTTCAGCAGCTTGCTCCATCAGTGCCGCACGAGTCTCGGCGAGTTCGAAGGTTTCTTCGACACCGAGCATCTCGGTAATCGCCAGAGCACTTATCTGCCCCAGAGAAAATCCCAAGACGGCAGAAGGTTTAACTCCCCGCGCACTCAGCCCACGAGCAATCCCTAAGGAAAGTGCGACGAGAACCGCTTGCACGTTTCGGGTTTTGTCGAGCTCTTCTTGCGAGCCTTCTTCTATGAGTTTTTTGAGATCCATTCCGAAAACATCCGAGGCGCACGAAAAGGCCTCGGCGATTTCGGGAATATCCCCTAAGTCGGCACCCATGCCGGGCCGCTGCGCCCCTTGACCGGAAAAGAGATATACCGGTCGATCGGGAGCGATACGCAATGCCGCGCCTCTGTTCGCATCACTCATCATGCCGCCTACTCTTCGCCCACGCCGGCTCGAATGCGGGTCGCATTACACGACGCCATCTGCAAAAGGTCTCGCGCACCGAGCGCTTCGGCCTCGACCATCAAGTCGACGATAACCTCGCGTGCCGTCTTGCGCTCATGAACGAGGCAGGCCACTTGCCCGGCCATCAAAGAGCCGTTGTCGGCATCGCCTTGAACGGCCCGACGCAGCGAGCCGGCAAAATACTCTTCGAGCTCATCGGCACCGACCGATGGGTCCGCCTCCATACGACGGACGTTACGTGAGAAGGCATTCTTCAATCCGCGAACCGGATGACCACTCGCACGACCAGTTACTATCGTATCCGAGTCTTTTGCGGAAATGACTTTCTGTTTATAGGCATCGGCGATTGTGCATTCATCGATCGTGAGGAAGCGCGTGCCTATTTGCACAGCTTCGGCGCCGAGAGCAAATGCCGCGACCATACCACGTCCGTCCGCAATGCCGCCGGCAGCGATGACGGGAATTGAAACGGTGTCGCATACTTGGGGGATGAGCGCCATGGTGGTGAGCTCACCGATGTGCCCGCCGGCCTCCGAACCTTCGGCGATGACGGCATCGGCTCCGGATCGCTCCATCCGGGCGGCGAGAGCACTCGACGGAACGACGGGGACGACTCTGCAGCCGGCCTCTTTCCACGCGTCGATATAGGGCGAGGGATTGCCGGCTCCGGTGGTGATCACATCGACTCTGAGCTCGGCCAGCAAAAGGGCTATTTCGGGGGATTGCGGATTCATCAGCATGACGTTGACACCGATGGGATTAGTCGTCATCGTGCGCGCGATCTTGACTTGCTCCTCGATCCAATCCAAAGGGGCAGCACCGGCGGCGATGATACCGAGACCGCCTGCTGCGCTTACCGCGCCGGCCAGACTTGCATTGGCAACCCACGCCATGGCTCCTTGGATAATGGGAGTATCTATTCTCAACAGTTCTGTCACACGTGTTTTCATGAAGGTCCTCCAGACCGGTTTTTTCCGATGGAAGTCCAAGTATACCCTTTTTACTTATTACTTAATAGTTCAAAGTATTCTTCGATGGTAACGAATCGATAGCCGGCATCCCGATACTCACCGATGATGCCCGGAAGAGCTTTGACCGTTTGCGACCTGTTCCCAGCGCCGTCATGCATCAAAATAACCACACCCGGGCTCATGCCGAACACGGCCCGATTGATGATTCTTTGCTTGCCCGGCCTCCGCCAGTCGATGGTGTCGACGTTCCAAAATGCGACACCCAAATTCGCATTTTTAATTGCATCATAGACCGTCCCGTCCACAGCCCCATAGGGCGGTCGCATCCAAGTCGGGACTTTTCCTGTTGCTTTGAGGATGACGGCTTTCCCTTTCAAAATTTCATTTTTGATGGTTGCAAAGGATTTTGTGGTCAGTGAAACGTGGTGGTATGAGTGAAGCGCCACCTGGTTTCCCGAGTCACTCACTTTTTTTGCAAGCACAGGATATTTCTCGACATTCGTTCCGATCATGAAAAAGGTCGCTTTCGCATTCTCTTTCTTCAGAATAGCCAAGATTTTCCCTGTCTCACCCGGGTTCGGACCATCGTCGAAGGTCAATGCGACGACCTTATTTTTGTCGTTTCGATATTCTCGGTATAAAACCTCCGGCTTAATGCCGATCAGCGTTTCTTTCTTCGACACGACGATACCGCTCTTCTCACCCTTAACGGTCGTCACGATCGGATCCCTTCCGGCTGACGCCACCGAAACGACAGGTCCGTTCCCGATACGGGTGAATCCCACGCGACCCTCTTTGATGATTTTGACGGTGTGTTCTTTGCGACTCGCTCCATTCACGGTCGAGACGACATCGCCGTTCCTCAAGTAAGTCGATCCCGGAACGATTGCATCATCGATCGCATACAAAAGGGGGTCTCCCGTACCGGTCTCGATAACCGATTCGTCGAGACCGAGAAGGTTACCCGGCAGCGCCGTCGGGTTGCCGACTTTCTTTACAAATTCGTCGACGGTGGTTCGTGTGGTTGCTTTTTGCTTCGTTCCTTGATAGGTCACGATGCAACTCGACGAAAGCACCGTCTTTTCGGCACCGCTGAAATAGATTGCTGCCGCAATGGCCATCACTGCCAAAGCGACGAACACCCAGTAATACGTCTTACCCATTCTCCTCATCTTTCATCGCCTCTTTGACATTTTCAGCAAAACTGCTCAACCACCCTCGTGCCTTTTTCCCGGCAGGCGAATTTGCTGCTTGTTGAACGGCGCGCTCGGTGTACACCGTCGCCTTCGCAATCCCCTTGACGGCGGTTTCAGTGACTTTTTGAGCCGCATCGGTCGCAACTGCCGTAGCTTTCCCCGCAGATTCGGCAACTCCTCCCTCGAAGGGGATCTCTGCCGCCGAGTCATCAACGAGTATGCCGTAATGTTCGAGGCTAAATCCGAGAACGCTTTTGCCCGGAATCGTCCGTTTGCCCAAGGCGGCGTCGGCAGCAGTGCCCGCAGTCACCTGAATTCCGTTAATCGTACCCGACTCGATATCGAAACGAGCATCACTCACCTTGCCGAGATGTGCTCCCGACTCGATGAACACCGCTTGCCCGTAATAAATAATCGTATCGTCCCACAAAAAACCGAGTTCCCGCTCCGCTTTCGTCCCCCATGCGGCGTTTGCCTCTTTCGTCGCTTTCTTCTCATCGGTGATATCTTCGTCGAGAACGACTTCGAGCCGGCCGTCGGAATCAAACGCAGAGCGATGAAATGAAAGATATCTCTTCGGGAGAGGCACGACTCCGCCTACTCGGAAGGGTTTTACCGAAAACCCGACGGCAAGAGGATCTCGCGGATGGAACAGCACATCATCTACAGTGCCGATGACCTCGCGATTCTGATCGACGACTTGACAGCGGTATATCTGCCGCAACGATACGGTGGCCATCGTAGTTTCTCCTTTTTACGTGCCGAGCGCACGAACGCCGCATGATGAGTGTCTATTCTCCTAGTACAAAATCGACCCCGTTTAATGCGAGGCCGATTCCATTTTGTCACTTAACGGGCATCACCTTGAAGTGCCCTATTAAATACATGTCGATTCAGTTGTTCATGCTGTCGGATTGGCCGAAGTGCTCGACGTCAATTTATCCTTTGCATCGGCTAAATCCCCGGCGACTTTATCCTTTGCATCGGCTAAATCCCCCGCGACTTTATCCTTTGCACCGGTCAAATCCTTGGCAACTTTATCCTTTGCACCGGTCAAATCCTTGGCAACTTCATCCTTTGCACCGGTCAAATCCCCGGCAACTTCATCCTTTGTGCCGACCAAATCGAACAAACGCTCACGCGCCTCGTCAATTTTTTCACGAACCTGCTCGGCTGTCTCGGTCGCACGCTCGCGACCAGTGTTATAGGCTTCGGTAGTCATATCCCGACCGGCATAATAAGCATCCGTCGCACGCTCGCGCCCGGTCTCGTAAACCTCATCGGCTTGATCCCAAAACTCCAACGCCTTGTCGGTAAGACATTCACGCGTTTCGTGGCCTGAACGTGGAGCAAAAAGCAAACCAAACCCTGCGCCGATGACTCCGCCCAGTATGAACGCGCCAATACCGTTGCTCTTCCCCATAGCAAACACCTCCGAAATCGAAACAATTAAACTAGCTTCTGATGTACACCTATAGTATACCCAAAGTGCGAATCAACACATGACTTCTTGCAAAAGTCCACGAGCGCGACAAGCTATCTCCCGAGCCTCTCCACGCGAGTCGAATCCTCGAATTCTCACGCGATAAACGCCTTGCCCGTCAACGGCGAAATTCCACGCCGTTTTCCCTCTTATTTCCGAACGCGGGTGCCTCCCGAGTTGCGCTACCAGTTCGACGACCACATGTTCGAAAACGTGTGCCACCTCGGTGTTTTCGAGCTCCATGGAAAAAGATTTGTGCGCGTCGTTATGGCACGCATGAATGCGCAACTGCGGTAGAAACGACAGCAGACGCTTTGAAAAACCGGGTAATGTGTCTGTGCGCTGCAGGGCATCTGGGGCAAAGGACAGTTTCAAAAGAGCCACTCGGCGACCGTCCGAAAGCTGCCTCCACTCGACGAGATCTATGTCGAATAAATTACTCATTTTACGGAACGAGCCGGTATTTGACGACATGCACACCGCTGAAACCGAGAATCTTGGCGGCACCCGGCCCGATGTCTAAATCTCTCCCCACGACATAAGGACCTCGATCATGGACCTCGGCGATGACCGACTTACCGTTATACACGATTTCCACCTTGGTGCCGAAAGGTAAAGTGCGGCTCGCGACGAGAACGCTGCTTCTCGTAAGAATCGTTCCATCAGCGGTTCTGTTCCCATAAAAACGCGGTCCGTACCACGACACTTCCGAATAAATCCAACCGACCGTCGAATCGCTCGTCGCAGCTTTTCGTTCCGAGGAGTTGTCCGTTTTCCCCGATGAGACACCGAAAGAAATTCGTTCCGCCTCCTGTTTTCCGACAGTGAATTCTTTTTCGCTCGTCAGCACCGTGAGTTCTTCGATTACGGCAACATCGCTTTGCTTAGACGCTATGGTGGCGACGGAATCGAGATTGAACCGGTCCTCCGAAGGTACCGCCCGGTGAAGGTTTACGACGGAATCGTCGGAAAGCCCGAGAGACAAAGGCACCTCTTCCGTCCGAGAAACAGAAACCGTACCCGCGTGGCAGAGAATCGGACTTGCAAGCCCGATCAGCAGCAAAACCGTCGAAGCGACGACAAAAAGAGCGGCTGCGCCTTTACGCGAATATTCGCCGGGCATTTCTATTTCGCGCTTTTCGTCATCTGCGCGATAACTTTGCCCAATGCCTCGGTCTTCACACCGTAAAGCGACCATTCACCGGCTTTTTGGGCGGCAGCGGCCTCCTCGTAAAGTTTCGCAGCTTGGGCAGCCAATTGGTTTTCCGTATCTTTCGAGAGACTACCGGGCGTCGCAGACGTCGAGGCCCCGCCAGACGAGGAGTCGGCCTTCATGGTTGCCGCAAGCGCAGTCTTAAAGTCCTTGCCCATGGCGACGCTGTCATCATAGACCACGACGACGGAAGCCAATTCGGGAATCGCCGTCTTGGCCGCCTGCAAGAAAACCGGCACGACGTAGACGATAGAATCTTGCATCGGGACGATCGCCATATCACCGAGAATTACTTGACTCCCGGCTTGATTCCACAAAGAGAACTGCGGTGAAATGACCGGATCTTGATTGATGCGAGCCGTTATCTGGGTCGGACCGAGAATGACTCTCTCTTTCGGAAAGAGGAACACGGTCCTTTTTCCGTACGATTCCGGCTCGCACGAAACCGCCATCCAACCGATCATGTTCTCTCTGCTACGTGGCGTATACGGCTGGATCATAGAGAACTGGGCTTTGCTCGAGCCGGGCAATTTGATGAGAACGTAGGTGGGAGCGAGCGTTTTCCCATTTGCCGCACTCGGAATCTGCCATTGGTCTTCTTTGTTATAGAACACGTTTACATCGGTCATGTGATATGTCATATATATCTGAGCCTGAGCCGTGAACAAATCGGCGGGATAACGCAAATGGGCTTTGAGTGCGGAAGGCATTTCGTCTGCACTCTTGAAGAGGCTCGGATAGATTTCGCTCCACGCCTTGATGATGGGATCGGTTTTGTCGAAAATGTAGAACTTCGTCTCTCCCGTATAAGCATCGACCGTTATTTTAACTGCATCGCGCATGTAGTTGGTTTTGCTCTTCGGCAACGATTGCGAATAGGGATACATATTCGACGTCGTATAGCCGTCTGCGACCCAGACGATGCGCCCGTTCACTATCGTCGAATAGACATCACTGTCCAGTTGGAGCCACGGAGCGAGGGCGTTGATGCGATCCACCACATTCCGGTGAATGAGCACCTTGCTGTCAGATTTGACATAATTTGAAAAGAGCATCTGCGCGGAACCGAGACGGATCGCCCATGCGGTGCGACTGAAGATGTTGCCGACCTCGGCACCGGTATTCGCAGAATACAGAGTGGTGGCATTTTCTTCGCCTTGCGGGTAGTCGAACTCCTTGATACCGGTATTTACGACGACATAGTTACTGTCGACCTCGCCATAATAGATGCTCGGTTGTGAAACCGTGAGCGCGGGCGAATTCGTCGCCTCCACACTTGCCGTGGGAGGAATGTCCCCCAAGATGAACTTCGGCATGCCGCGCGAATCGGACTCGCTCCCGATATTCATGACGCTGCCATATCCGTGCGTATAGACGAGATGCTGGTTCACCCACGTCTTCGCGGTGGAGGCGAGCTTGGTCACATCCATTTCACGAGGCGATATGAGCACCTGTCGTAAGCGCCCGTTTATCACATAGCGGTCAGTGTCGACATCGTTCAAACTGTAATAAGGTCGTATCGCCTGCAATTGCTCGTAGCTCATGGCGGCAAGCGTTGATGTCCACAGCTTGATGTTGTCGACGGTGTCGGCATCCGCATCCACCGCCGCCTGCGTCAGCGTATCGGTGGCGGCATAGGTCTTCGAAGATATATCGGTCAGCGCATATGCCTTACGCGTCATGGTGATGTTGCGTTGGATATAGGGAGCCTCAAGTGCCTCCTCATTCGGGGACACGATGAGTTTTTGCACGGCGAAGGGGAAAACCACCGTGAGCACAATCGTGGCGGTAACCCAAATCATGACACTGAGCACCGGCAACTTCCAGTCGCGCCTCTTGATGTTCAGTAAGAAAAATACTACAAGGATGAGGCACACCCCGACCATGACGATGAGCGCGGGAAATTGCGCATGGACATCGGTGTAGGAAAGACCGACCACTTGTCCGCGCGAGGACAGATTCAACTTCAAAATCTTTTGGATGTTGCGAAACGCCTCGAAAACCATGAACAGTGCAAGCAGCACCGACAGGTGTTCTTTGGCATTCGGGGCTATTTTTTGATGTTCCTCCCAGGGACGGACGGCTCCGGTCAAAACATAAACGAAGCCTGTCAAAACGAACATGAGGATGAGAGCGCCTCTCGCCCACCCGAGAAGCAAACTGATAGCCGGTAACTTGAACACATAGAAACCGACATCTATACCGAACTGCGGGTCTTTGATGCCGAAACTCATTTTGGTCAAAGCCAGGTGGAAAGTCTCCCAGCTTGCGCTTATCTTGGCGGCGATGCTTACGGCGAAAGCCAGAGCGATTATATAAATGATTATTTTGAAATAGGGCTTTATCTTATCGCTGAGTTCATCTACCGATACCCGAAAATCTTTGCGGACATTGCGCGCACCTTGAAACGTCTTGTCTGCGGGAATACTCGAAACTTCGGACATTTGCCTATGCCACCCGAGCGAACGCTTTAAAGCGGAGAACATCGTGGTGACCAAAAGACCGAATGTGAGAACGAACGTCACGGTGAAAATCGTGCCTTGCGACCAAAGGCGTGTCCAATAAATTGCGATTTGGCCCACGCTTTCATACCAAAGATAATCGGTCCATATTCTCGCAGCGCCCACGACCAGTGCAACAATGATAATGAGAGCCACGACTATCTTGGCAAGTTGCTCGAGCCGCTTCTTATTCTTTTCCTTCGTCAAGTTCGTCTCCTAGCCGATAATCCTTATGCGCCAGACCGTTTATTCTGATGCGGGCGATGCGCCGCTTACGCATACTGTGCACGGTAAAGGTAAAGTCGTCTTGCTCGATTTCTTCTCCCACATGTGGAATGTGGCCGAACTTTTCTAACATCCAGCCTGCGATAGTATCATACTCGTCCGACTCCTGAACAGGAAATCCGAGCCCCTCCGCATCTTCTACGGGAAGCGTCCCGTTGACGACCCACTCGTCAGTGCGCAATTCGCTCACGTCCGCCTTATCGCGATCGAACTCATCGGAAATTTCACCGACGACTTCCTCGACGATATCCTCAATCGTCACGATTCCGGCAGTACCCCCGTACTCATCGACGACAACCGCCATTTGATTTCTCGTCGTCTGCATATCGGTCAACAACGGCAGGATTCCTTTTGTTTCGGGTACGAATGACGGCACGCGCATATAGTCGGTGACCGGAGCATCCCCCTTGCCTTCACTGACGGGAATGACGATATCTTTCAACATGGCGATGCCGATGATTTTATCGTGGCCCTCGTGAAATACCGGAACACGGGAATAGCCCTTCGATTGCAGGGCCCGAAGGCTCTCGATTACCGAGCTCGTATCCTCGATGAAAGTCATATCGACGCGAGGAACCATGATTTCGCGAACAACCGTATCCCCGAGTTCAAAAATCTCATTTATCATCTGCTTCTCTTCATCGAGCAACGAACTTTGCTGATTGATGAGAAGTTTTATTTCCTCTTCGTTGGCTTCGTCGTTTTCGTCCTCGTGTAAACCGATGAAATTTGAAAGGAGGTTCGTCGATTTTGTGAGGAGCCACACGACCGGAGCGGCGACGACTGCGAGAAATGCCACCGGGCCCGCAACGGCTATGGCTACCGAATCGGCTTTTCTGATACCGATGCGCTTAGGTACCAGCTCTCCGATGACCAGCGTGAAGTAGCTTATGATAAGGGTGACGATGAATACCGACAGCCCCGAAGCGACCGTTGAAAGCGCTCCGATACCCACTTTTTCAAGCCATCGCTGGAGCGGGGCGGCCAACGTCACGGCAGCGGTAGCCGAGGCCAGCATGCCCACCAACGTGATGGCAACCTGTACCGTCGAAAGCATGCGCGTTTGGTCTTCGCTGAGCTTCAGGGCGGTCTTTGCACCCTTCGACCCCTCGTCGGCGCTTCGCAATAACGCTGACTTTTTTGCGCTGATGAGCGCGATTTCAGCTGCGGCGAAGTATCCGTTGACCAAAATCAGCACAACGACGAAAATGATTTCTTTCACGCTGTTCATGTAGTGTTCCTGTCGTAGAAATAAATCGTTCAAAATATGCGCATCGCCGGTTCCGGCCAGTCACGCGGCACCGCGCGCGCACGCTTACTATAGCAATAATACCGCCAACATAGGACACCGTGGTCGGCAGTTCGCCGAGGCACACACACCAGCGACAGCAATTATTTTTCAAGCGCCAACGAAACGAGCATCACGCACAGTTCGGAAAAATCAATGCCCGCGCGCTTGGCCGCATCGGGAACCAATGAAGCATCGGTCATCCCCGGAAGTGTATTCGTCTCCAGGAGCCACACTCCCCCGTCGGCATCGACGATGAAGTCGCTGCGAGAAATGCTTCGACAACCAAGCACCGAATGGGTCTGTTCGGCCAAATCGGAGCAAAGCTTGTTCGCCTCGGCACCCACACGAGCCGGTATTATATGTTGTGACATTCCCGCTTCATATTTTGCCGCGTAATCATAGAATTCATTTTTTGCGACCACTTCGATGGTGGGAAGCGCGCGAGGGCACTCATTGCCTAAGACGCCGACCGTCACCTCGGTACCTTCGATGAACTGCTCGACCAACACCGTCGAGTCGTACTCGAACGCATATTCAAGCGCGTGCGGTAACTCGTCGAGCGCATGTACGATGCTCATCCCGATCGATGAGCCCTCGTTGGTCGGTTTCACGACCGTTTTTCCTCCGAGCTCGGCGGCCACCCGAGCGACAAACGCAGCGATATCGAACTGTTTCGTATTCTCCGCAACCAAATATCGGGGGGTCGGGATCCCCGCCTGTACGTAAAAGCGCTTGCTCATCACCTTGTCGATTGCCAAGGAGCTCGCTAAAACACCGCTGCCGACATAGGGTATGTGCAGAAGCTCGCATAATCCTTGCATCGTGCCGTCTTCACCATGCCGACCGTGCAAAGCAATATAGATGACATCGGGTCGGTCGTTCAGAAGTTTCTCAATGAATGAAAGCTCTTTCGTGTCGTATTCGACGACAATGCATCCTGCCGAGCGGAGAGATGCGGCTATCTTTTCCCCCGAGCGCAACGAGACCTCACGCTCGGCGGAAACGCCACCTTTGAGTACGGCCACTTTCAAACTTCGCATCTCTTGCATCGGCTACTCCAATCCCCTCCACACGCTCGTCATATCCATAACCTATAATGGAGTAGCTCGCGAACACATCTGTCTTCATGCCGATACTTTTCGACGGGTTCCAATCTCTAAATGATACTATCCGCAAACTGTTTATGCCACTGAGAAAAGGACTTTCACGTGACTCGTTACGTTCCCCCGATAAGCATACCCTCCGATTTTGCCGTGCGCCGAATTTTCGCTTACAGCCTCGATGAATATCCCGCGCTTTTCAAAGCGCTCGGTCAGCCGAAGTTCCGGGCGAAACAACTTACGGAATGGCTTTACGCCAACCCTGTAGACTCGTACGAAGAAATGACGAACTTCAGCGAAGATTTGAGAACGAAACTCGCACTCGTCGCCCCCTTGCAACGGGCGAACATCATCGAGTGCCAAACTTCCACCGATGGAACGAGAAAATATCTCATCGAATTCGATGACGGTGAAATCGTCGAAGCTGTCGGTCTACCGACGAAAGACCGCCTCACCGTCTGCCTCTCTTCGCAGGCCGGGTGTACTTTCGGCTGTACTTTTTGCGCAACCGGACAGGCGGGCTTTCGCCGCAATCTCCTCCCGGGCGAAATAGCCGAGCAAGTTCGTCTCGTGGAACAAGATTTCAATCGTCGTGTAAGCAACGTCGTCGTCATGGGACAAGGGGAGCCTTTCGCAAACTACGATGCGGTATTAAGCGGTTTGCGCATACTCAACAGCGAGCAGGGGATGAATATAGGCGCTCGACATATCACCGTGTCGACAAGCGGCCTCGTGGAAGGTATCGACCGTTTTGCACAGGAACCGGAACAATTCACGCTCGCCGTTTCACTGCATTCGGCGATTCAAGGCACACGTGATTTGCTTATGCCCGGTCTCGCCACGCAAACGCTCGACAAACTTTTTCTGGCTCTGGAAAACTACTACCTGGAAAGTGGCCGACGCCCGAGTCTCGAATATGCTCTCATCGACGGCCCGCAGACCGAGGATAAAGAAGTCTCCGAAATAATTCGATTTGCAAAGCGGATCGGAGCCCACGTAAACTTGATTCCGATAAATCCCATAACAAACGGAGAGGCCAAACCGCCCTCGCGTACACGTATTACAGGAATCGCACGCGCTTTCGAGGAGGCCCACGTCACGGCGACGGTTCGCATGGAGCGCGGTGGCGACATCGCGGCGGCGTGCGGACAGCTCGCCAACACTTACCGCAAAGCCTAGCCTCTCCTCTTAAACTTCAATCCGTAGGGGCAAAGGGGACCGGCATACGAGCATACGCTGCATACGCTGCTCGATACATGCTTTTTCAGATACCCTTCTTCGATGTTTTCTTCGACGGACTCCATGCCGCGTTTCGCCTGAACGAGACTCGATTCCAGGGCGCTCATATTTCTGTGGGTGTATGTCTGCGTGATGGCGATGAATTTCTCTTGATCCTCGGGGTCCGACATCTCGGGTTTGAGGAAAGCGACCTCGACGGTGTCGATATCTTTTCTGCTCAGCGCCGCGCATGCGTAGCACTCCATTTGGATTTTGTACTTTTCCGGACTACCTTTAGAAACCCCCGATTTATAGTCGATCACCAGCGCGGTTCCATCTTTGAGAACCGCGTACACATCCATGAACCCTTGAAGAAAGAACTCGTTACGCTGCGCATCTTCAAGCTGTGTGTAAAACTGCGATTCAGGCTGCACTTCCTGCGCATCGCCGAGCATCTTCCACCAGCTGGAAGCCAATACCTTCTCGGCCGCCTGTAAAACTTCGTGAACTGTTTCATCGTCCAATCGATATATACTTTTGATCTTTTCACCGAGCAACTCGGAGACCGGGAACGGCCCGTTCGTTTCTTTTCCCTTTCGGATGGTTAAGTCGCGCGCCGCCAGTTCGAGTACGGCGTGCATGGCCGTCCCCTTAGTCGCCCTGGTCGCAGGCATCGATTCTTGCGCCACGGCCGGCAATCCGACCCGTAATACATCCCCCAGCCAATATTGCCGAGGGCACTTCATGAACTTATCGATATTCGAGGCACTGAATTGGAGTATGGAACGCTGTGGCTGACTCGGGTTCGGTGCATAGCGCGCACGAACGCCGGGCTCTCCGCCCGTCTCGGGAGTGAGGGTCTTGGGAGTGCCGGTTTCGGAAAAGGTATACTGCCGCTCGAAATTCTTCGCGTAGTCGGTCCCGAGCGGAAAATCCTTCGGCACCTCCTGCGCCTCATCTTCCCCTGCGCACACATCTTCTCGATCGGCATCTTTGTAATCGACCTGCGCATCTGCTTGTTGAGCATCGAAAAAAGACACTATATCGCACAGACTCTCTTCTTCGAGAAGTTCTCGCAGGCGTGCCGTTGCTTTCGAATTCACGTCACCTTTTTGACTGAGCTCCTCGTTGCTGGTTTCTTTCTTCGGGCACGAATAGCTCACCAGCAGTCTGTCTTCGGCACGCGTAAGCGCCACGTAGAGCAAGCGAAGCCGCTCGGCTTCATCGCGTGCTTTCTTATGCGCACGCACGTCGTTCCCGATCTGAATCTTCTTTGATACGTACCCGAACTGATTCATTGCAAGACTTTTCGGCACCTCTTGTGCACCGCCCGAGCCCCTCGAGGCTTTATTATCTGCTTTGACTTTCTCTATCTCGGCCTTTCGCACTGTCTTTGCAAGCTCGTAAAACATATTGAACTGTTCATTTTCGGCCTCGTTCAGCGGATAGTTGAATGCAAGCTTCATGGTGAAAGGCTCGGTCTCGACGTCGACGGCGTGAATGATACCGTCTTCCCCTCTGGAGCCGTTCGCGAAGAGGGGCACTGCGACCACGGGGTACTGAAGGCCTTTCGCACCATGGATGGTCATGATTTGGACGACATCATCTCCGGATCGTCCTTGTCCGAGCTTCGCCTTGGTCGACACCTGCCCCACTTTCGCTTTATAACCACTTCCCGCTTGCAACCCGCGCATGAGATCCCCCACTATGCGTCGGTAGCCTTTCCCCTCCTCGTTCAGGCGCTCCATATGGGCGATGACCTGCCCGTAGTTCGCATACACTTGGCGGAAAGACTCTTCACGACCTTCGAGCTCCTCCCCGTTGAGGAGCAAGGTATCCACACCGGTCGCAGTTATGAGAAATCGAGCAACATTAGCCGGACTTTGGGTGCGAATCGCCGCCAATGCATCCTGCATGGCGCACACGAAAAAGGCCGTTTGCGATTCGGGCGCATCTCCGACGAACCGAACTGCGGATTCCCACGCTCTCCCTCGAGGCTCTGCGGCTTTGGCTTGACGCGTGATTGCAACGAGCTCTTCATCGGGAATGCGCCCGAAAATCGAAAGGGCCACCTTCGTGAACAGCGCGTCATCGAGGGGGTTATCGAGAAAAGCCAGCGTCAGAATCAACTCTTGCATATACGTCTCGGTGAAGAGGTCGTCGCCGCCGACCACGACGGCATCTATCCCGTGTGCCTCGAACGCATGCTGAAAGGTTTTTCCTTTATTTCGCGTCGGAAGTAAAACCACCATTTCTCCGTAGGAATAGCCCTCTTTGTTCAGACGCTCGAACTCCTTTGCAATCCATTGCGCCTGCTGTTCGATTATCTGCGGTGGTTTGCTACCGGCAAACCCATGCACTTTGAGCCGTTTGTGCTCCGAAGAGGGCTCATGCCTTTCGAAAGGTTCGCTTTTTCCCGCGGAAAGCCTGACGAAATCATTTCCGAACAAGTAGTCGGCGGAAAACATTGCATTGATCATCTGCAAAATATCCCCGTGCGAACGATAATTATCGCCCAAACGTACTTCGGTCACACCGTCCTCTCGAAGGGCGCTCTCGAAAACTCTCACTTCCGCTCCCTGGAAGCCGTAGATGCTCTGGTTTTTGTCACCGACCCGCGTGAGATTTTCCTCGCTTATGTGTTTGAAGATCTTATACTGCAAAAAATTCGTATCCTGGAACTCGTCGATGAGAAGGATGGCGAACTGTTTTTTGTACTTTTCCCGAATTGCGGCGTCATCTTTAAAAAGCCGTTCGACATAATAGATCAAATCATTGAAATCGAGACTCGACAAAGCTCTTTTATTCATCGTGTAGAGCTCATCCGCACACTCGGCGAGACTCAAGAACTGTCCGAAATACTCGTCTATCGCCGCTCCGAACGGCATCTGCGACAAAATTTCCGGTCGCTCGCGCACATCGTCGGAAAGTTCGATCCCATACATTTTCGCATCGTATAAGAGGGACCGAATATTACTAAAAACCGTATCGGGGGCCTGCCTCTCGGTCAGGGCGGAATACAGCCCCTGCGAAGCTTTGTCCTTTTCAAGCGTTTCTCGTATGGCTTCCGATAGCATTTCAGACGAGTCTTCAGGTTCGAGCACCGAAAAACTCGGATCGATACCGAACATTTTCGCCACGGCGATATTTTCCTCGCGCAAAATACGCGTGCAGAACGCATGGATCGTCGACACCCACGCATCATCCATCTGAGCCACCAGATCCTGCCGCTCCTTTGCCTGTAGCATGCGAACGGTCCGGGTGCGTAGCTCCTCAGCGGCAGCCTTCGTGTACGTGATGGCGACAATGTTTTCCGAGCTCAGCGGGTTGCCATCGAGCTCCATCGACAACAGGGCCCCGACATACGCCGAGGTCAAGGTCTTAGTTTTTCCAGTTCCGGCGCCCGCATTCACCACAAGAGAGCAGCCTATGCCTTCAAACACCTCACGTTGCCCGGCGTTCAGTTCTCCCGGTTCGATTCCGCCTGCTTCTTTTCGAATAGCCTGTGCCATTTCTGCTCCACCCTAATTTCTTTTTGCCGGACAACCGACATATCCGCAATATTCACAAGGCATCTCCGCCGCGGCCAGTTCCACTGCATTAAGCGAGGAGCCACGAACGATCGGCACCCGCCCCTCAGAGATATTTCGAGCCGCCAACTCTGCAAGAGCGGTCGCATCGAACAGCACTCTGTCGAATTCCTCCGCGGAAACAATATTCGTTTCTTTGAGGCCGACGGTGTCCGCGGACACATTTTTGAAGATTCCCCTGTCGCCGACACTCTTGGAGTATGAAATATAGGCGGCTCCCGCCGGGTTGACATCGTTTGTCATGTCTTCCTCACCTTGCAACACATCCTGTGCGGCAATCAGATAAAGCAGTATTTGAATTTTTACACTCTTTAAAATCTCAAGCCCCTCTTTTGTCGAGATGCCGCCTTTATAATCCAGGACGACATAGCGTCGCCCTTCGGCATCGATATCTATCCTATCGACAAGGCCGTGTATGGGAACGATACCGACATGCGCCTTGCATATCGGCGACACGTCGGAATCATCTCCATGCGACAAAGAGCCGAATTTATATTCGAACCGGTACGGATAAAAAGTCTCATCCGCTGCTCCGCACAACAAATCGGCATCTTTTCTGATTCGATGTTCTGCTTTTTTGAGCAATCCCCAATACCAACGCACCTGTTCGACCGTCCAGTTCGCACATTTCAAAATATCAAGCCTGGCGATTCTCGGCGGATGAATCTTGAACCTTTCGTGGAGATGCGCCAGTGCACCATCAAGATTTTCTCGAACAACCCGCCGTTGTCCTTTGCCCCCCGCGCTCTTCGGCGCAGTCCATGTTGTATAAAAATCTTCCAGAATCGCATGAATGGCGATACCGGCAGCTTTTGCGTCCATGCCCTCGTCTAAAGAACCGCTCGGACAATATCTATCCACGAACCATCCATACGGACACTTGGCGAATAGTTCGATCCCGCTCGGACTGAATTCCCGCTCGCTTGCACCGCCGAGCCTTTCCTCGTCCCCGTAGAGATCGAGCACGCTGACTCCCCTGTCGGGAATAAAGGGAGGAGCAAGCGTAAGCCGCTCATCGGGCCGCTTTCGCTGTCCGAACCCGAAGCCGACATCTATCGAGTCCGGATCACCTGCATTTTTTAAATACGCAGAGAAGCGTTGTTTTTGGAAGATGTCCGCTCGATAAAACTCTTCGGTGAACAACTGATTCGAATTGAAACATTCTTGGTCACTGAAAACATCATCGACGAGCAAGGAGGTCGCGACCGCCTCTCCATGCTCATCTTCGGGCTGAATGCACAGATACACAGCTTCCTGAGCACTCGCCAACACCTCATAAGCGAAGAGTTCTTCTTGCAAGCGTGCGCGGCGCGCGCTATCAGGTCTCTCCCCCGTCAGGCCGTCGATTTGTGCATTCACGATCCTTTCGGAGGGCGTTTCGCAATGGGCGTTCCGATATTCTTCTCGGGAAAGACCTCCGATAATGACGACTTTCGGTTCTCTCCCCCGAACTCGCGAAGAATCCGAAACGAGAACTCCCCCCGTAGCACTCTTTTGCTCCGTCAAATTGACGGTTCCACGATATATAAGTTCAAAAAACGCAGCGAAATCTATTATATTTTCAGCGGAGGCCACCCTTTGAACGGCTTGTGACAATGCTTCTATCATGTTGTGGTGTGCCGCCGTATTTTGCATATGCCAAAACTTCGAAAGTCGCTCTTCCTCCAACGAGCTGGACAACATCGCATCGAGTACGGTCTTCCAGTCATCGAGACGCATCGTTCGAACCGCAATTTTCAAACTCGACACCACTTTATTCGAATACCGTCCCGTTGAGGAGGAAAGTGCCTCATAAACCGTCTCATAAGAGGAAATATATTTTTCCTGCGACCTGAAGTTCTCATCTGCGGCAAAATAAATCTCATCATTCCAACCCGAAAATGAGCTCCTGAGAAATTCGCCATATTTTTGCTTGGACTCAATAATGGAAACGCGTTTCTTCTCGGTATAAGTTGCAAGCTCCGGAGCCATCTGTACCAGTGAGAAAAAGGCCGCACCCAAAGGAGTCGCTCTTAAAGGAATGGTTATATCCACGCTATAGGCGATTCCGTATCGTTCGAGTTCCTCTATTATTTTATAGCTATTTCTTTTGAATCCTCTAAATATAATAGCTATTTCATTCGGTTCATACGACTCAAGTGCCTCTTTGCAGGTTTTGACGATCAAGGAGATTTCGGCAGCTTTTCCCTGCGCGAAACCAAACGACAGCGCCCCACTTTCAACGTAACCTCTCGTTTCCCGTGTCGCAGAATTCCCAAACATTCTATCCGCGAACGAAGCCGGCGTGCGGACCGAGCCGTCCGGCAGGGGCAGGTAAATTTCCGTACCGCCGGTTTCTTGCAGTATCCCTTTGAAATATCGGTACAGACCGAAAATTTGCTCTGTCCCGGAGACTTCTTCGTCGTACAGAAGTGAAACCACCACCTCGTTATTTCTTGCAAGGGCTGAAAGGAACGATAGCTGTGCCGGATCAAAACCGGTAAAACCGTAGACACCTATAATCGTATCGATAGCGTCGGACTTCCCAAGGACGACCATTTCCGCGAGTGCGTCTACTCTTTCTACAAGATTCATCACATCCAAATCTTTTGCATAACGCTTCCATACGGAGAAAATATCCTCTCCTGCATTTTCGCGGACGAGCAAAGATGTCTCGGATATGTTCGATGCAGCGCCTATATGCACGACGATATCGTTGAGAATATCGTGAACTCCTCGGGAAAGCAGATAGGAATGGCGCTCCGCATCTCCTTTTTCATCGACGAAAGAACTCGCCGCTTGAAAAAGGATATCGTTTCGCTGCTCAGGTTCGATCAGCGCCCGATTGCCACCCTTTTGTTCCCATAGCTTGGTAATCCAACGATTGATATCGATTACACCGATGTCGGCAATTCCGACACGGGATAGTTTCCGACCAAGCACATCGGCGGCGGCTATTTGCGGGCATAAAATGTTCGTCTCCTGAAATTTCTGCTCTTTGAGGTGAGACAACATATTCAGCAGCATGTCCAACTTGCCTGTTCCGTCTGCGCCTGTAATGATATGTAAACTCATGTCAGCTCCTTATTTGTGACAGTCGGTATCATACCTTGACAGTCGGACACAAAGACGGACCACCATAGATGGACGGCCCGTCAAGTCGCGCATCGTCGCTTCTAAACTATTCTTCCGAATAAGTAGAATTTATTCCGCTGAGCGTATCGAAGATTCTCATGAGGTCGGCCTCATCTTCGAACTCAATCTCAATTTTGTTCTTATCTTTCGTCTGCTTCACACGCACTTTCGCATCCAATAGACGGCGAAGCTTACGCGCAACAGTCTTATATGACTTAGGAGCAACGAGTCGAGCGGATTTGGGCAGGGCTCCTCCCTCATAAAGGCGAGCCATATTCTCGGCATCGCGGACCGAAAGGTTATTCTCTACGATTTTATTGGCCAGTTTGACACGCGCATCATCCCCGGGAAGCGAAAGTACCGCCCGAGCATGTCCGGCAGTTAGTTTACCTTCATAAAGCAACGCCTGCACTTCTTCAGGCAAATCGATAAGCCTTAAGGTATTTGTAACCGCCGATCGTGACTTTGACACTCTCTCTGCCAACTCGCTTTGCGTAAGGCTATGCTTCTCAATGAGGCGCTTATACCCATAAGCAGCTTCAATGGCATTGAGATCTTCTCGCTGGAGATTTTCAATCAAAGCTATTTCAAGTGTCTCCGCGTCCCCCGAATTACGGATTACAACAGGAACCTTTTCAAGACCTGCGAGCCGTGCCGCTCTCCAGCGACGCTCACCGGCGATAATTTGGTACTTGTCCCCGATAGGTCGTACCATAATAGGCATCAAAACCCCATGCTGCGCAACGGAGGCGCTCAACTCCGCAATCGCCTCTTCATCGATATCGGTTCTCGGTTGGTCCGGATTGGGTTCGATTTTATTTATCGGCAACTCATTGATGTCTTGCGCTCCAAGCGATGATTCTTGAGATGTTGCGGTGAAAATTGCACCGAGCCCTTTTCCGAGCCCACCTTTATTAGCCACGAGAAACCACTTCCTTTGCTAGGTTGCGATAGGCAAGAGCACCTTTACCGGTTGTATCATATTCTGTTATCGGCAACCCGAAGCCAGGTGCTTCGGAAAGCCGAACTGTGCGAGGAATTAATGTCTTAAACACTTCATCGTCAAAATACGCCCGCACTTCTGCAACGACTTGATTCGCAAGTCTCATGCGCGAAGAATACATCGTCATAACTACCCCGAACACGCGGAGCTCGGCGTTGAGATGCGTATTGACGAGCCTGACACTATCCAAAAGTTTTGACAGACCTTCTAGCGCATAAAACTCGCACTGGATAGGAATTATCAATCCATCAGCAGCGGTCAAAGCGTTGATTGTGAGCAAGCCCAGAGATGGGGCACAGTCGATGAGCACATAATCATATTGGTCGCGTATAGGCTCTATGAGGCGCCGCAGTCTCATTTCACGACTCATTGCGTTTACCAATTCGACTTCTGCCCCCGCTAGTTGAATGGTTGACGGCACGACGGTGACTCCCGGGCTGTCGGTTATCTCTGCAATCTCTTCGAGTGTTGTTTCTTCGAGAAGCGCATTATAAACGCATTTTCCTCTACGATTCTTAGAAAGACCGAATCCCGAAGTAGCATTCCCTTGCGGATCGAGATCGATGAGAAGCACCTTTTGACCGAGTTCACCAAGCGCAGCAGCTAAATTGACTGCCGTTGTGCTCTTACCGACTCCACCTTTTTGGTTGACAACGGCAAAAACATGCCGCTTTGAGTTATTGCCTTCTTCATCCAACGAATTCTCCCTTCATACCTGCTCCATTATGCATATATCGAAATCTATTAAGCAAAAGGTCTCCTTTGCGCCATACCGGGACGTCGAGGAAGTTTTGTCTTTGAATCGGCGAACTTCTCATAGACTACAATAGCACGCCGTTCATTCCCGTCGGGAAGGACATACCGCCTTACCGATATCCGTCTCATACCCGTGTACGCCGCAACCGAGTCGCCGGAAACGAGCTCTTCTTCACACAGCGCACCTTTATAGGCGACAAATCGCCCGCCACGACTCAACAGCGGGCTTGCCAGTTCGACGAGAGAGGGGAGTGCAGAAAGGGCTCTTGCAGTCACTGCTGAATATCGTTTACCCTCACACATGGCCAGTTCTTCAGCCCTCAGGTCTGAAGTTGAATGGCCATGAAGCGCCGGCTCGCTTTCTAAATATAGATCAAGCATCCTGCACTTCTTGCTGACCGCATCTAATAATACAGTCTTTCTTCCTGAAAGGAGTCCGAGGGGAATCCCCGGATATCCACCACCGGTTCCCATGTCAAGTAACATGCCGGGAGGTGCATCTAGCACCTCGGGAAGCCCATAAAGCGAATCGGCGACATGCAAGCGTTCTCCATCCTCCTGTGACTTTATAGCCGTCAGTCGAACCTTTTCATTTGCTTGTAGCACATACGCGAGATGTCGATCGAGAAGAGCAATCTGATCCTCGGTTATGGGAAAGTCTTTGGGTAGGTACTGAGTAAAGCTCATTATGCTCCGATGTTTCACGTGAAACATATTTTGATTTCGAGAATATGTTTCACGTGAAACATATTCTCAGATTTACACCGAAGTAAATAGTACTTAACATACATAATGAAAGTCAATCCTTTATTCGTGCCTGAAGGACTTTTGCCAATTCTTGTTGATTCACCGATTTTTGGCATAAAGAAAGCTCCTGTGAGGGAGCTTTCCTAAAGAGTGTAGATTGAAACGACTTAGCTGATGGTCTTAACCACGACATGGCGCTCGTCACCGATTCCACTACTGGAACTCTCGACTCCAACAAGCTCCCGAATAGCGATGTGTACTATGCGGCGCTCTTGCGGACTCATCGGACGGAGGTCCACCGGATACCCCGTGCGCTTGGCGCGCTCCGCAGCATGCTGCGCAATTTCAATTACCTTCTGTTTTCTACGATGTTTGTAACCTTCGACATCTACAGTGATGGGGTAGCGAATCCCGATTTCTTTCGTCACAATAGCAGAGGTAGCAGTTTGCAAGGCATCAACAGTTCGACCATGGCGACCGATGAGGAATGCGAGATTTTCGCCGACGAGGTCGAGAACAATCTCACCGTCTTCACCTTCGTATTCGTTGATCTCAAATCCTTCCGCCCCACAGTAAGCGGCAATCTTGCGAACGACTGCGATAGCAGAATCTGCAATTTCATCAATTTGCTCATCGGAGAGATCTTCACTATCTATCTTGTTGTCAATTTGAGATGAATGTACCGCTTCGGAAGTCTCGCCGGCATCCCCGGAAACGGAAAAGCTCTCTTTCACCACGACGCGAACTTTCGCCAGTCTATCCGCTCCGAAACCGAAATGCTTCTTTGATGCCTCTTCGATTATCTCGTAATCGACTGCATCTTGTTGGACACCGAGTTGCTCAAGAGCGAAGTCAAGAGCTTCTTCAACAGTTGCTGCTTCCGCTGTATACTCTGCTGCCATTTGTCTTTCTCCTCAATCGCTACAAATAATGGACTATTTGTTCTTCTTATTTCCTTTGGGCGCCTTTTTCTTTTTGGGAACTTCTCCGTCGGCAAGCTCCATCGCTTCTTCGACAAGCCCCTCTTCATCACCGAGCGCTTTCTTGACGGCGTTCTGAGTGAGTTGCTGTTGGGCTATACCGAGAATTGATGAAACGTCCCAGTAGAGAAGCACACCGGCAGGTGAACTCCAACCAATGAATAACATGAACACGGCCATGTAGAGACCGATCATTTTTTGCGATTTTTCTCCGGGCATGAGCGCCTGCGGCAGCCAGATGCTCAAACCGAAAAGTACTACGAGAAGAACATAGGGGATGAGGGTCACAAAATGCCCGCTCTTAAATATTCCCGCAGGTGTCAACGCTATATTGTAAATGATTCCGAAAAAATGCCCGACCTGATGTTCCTGTGTGAGGTAGGCTGAAAGATTGATCTTTGCCAATACGGCGGAGCCTGTGCTTGTAAGGGCCTTCTTGGAAACAGGCCCGAGCACTTGGTACAATGCCCAGAAGAAAGGCATCTGCAAAATCATGGGCAGGCAAGAAGCAAACGGGTTCACCTTATTTTCCGAGTAGAACTTCTTGAGTTCTTCTTGCTGCTTTTCTTTGTCATCCTTATACTTCTCTTGGATGCGCTTTATCTCCGGGGCTACCTTCTGCATTTCATAAGTTGATTTTACTTGCTTCGCCGTTAGCGGCCACAAGAGCAATCTAATTAGAACAGTGAAAATAATTATCGTTAGTCCCCAGTCACCGGCAAATGTATTTATCCATACCAGGACCTGAAGCAATATTTCCTTAAAGGCATTCCACACGATATTCTCCTTTTAATTGAGGTTAAGGTACTGGATCATACCCACCGGGATTCCACGGATTACAGCGCAAGATTCGCTTGAATGCGAGCCACCCGCCTTTCATGACTCCGTAACGCTGTAAAGCCGTAACCGCATATGCGGAACAGCTGGGTGCGAATCTGCAGGAAGGAGGGGAGAGGGGAGAGATAACCTGCTGATATCCCCGTATCAATAAGACGAGCAAGCGGCGCGGTAGGGAGGCTATAAACGTTGAAACTCTTTCTTTATTCATTTTATCAGTTTGCTGGCGACTATTGAGGCAATAGCCTGTGCGACTACTGCCGATCCAGCCCTTTCCGTTGCCTTTTTTGCAACTACCAGTATGTCATACCCGGGAATAACCGCCTCGGCAACCCGTACGGCGGCACGCATTACTCTCTTCGAACGGTTTCTCCATACGGCATTTCCGAGCTTTTTACCTGCAATATAAGCAACGCGGCCACTAGGGTCGCGATACTCAGGTGTCTTCAGTATATAAATGGTGCACAAAAAGTGGTTGTAACGCTTTCCCTCTTTAAGGACACGACTGATTTCTTCAGAAGACTTTATTATATGTTTAGCACTCATGATAAAGCGCCCAAACTGTCACATTACACACAAAGGCTGTGACGGCCCTTACGACGACGAGCAGCTAGAACGGCACGCCCACCGGGAGTGGACATACGTGCACGAAAGCCATGTGTTTTAGCGCGGTGCCTGTTGTTAGGCTGGTAAGTTCTCTTCACGGTTCCTCCTTATCGATGTGTCTGCAATAACAGACGCAAGGAGAAAAGTATAGACGAGGGCAGGGGATAAGTCAATTATTTTCGCAGATATCAAATGAGAAAAATAATCCCGATATTCTTTGGAAAGAATTCAATAAAAACATTGTTTTCGCAGGTCGGCGGTATTGTTATATCTTTTAAAATATTCACTGAAAATCTGTGGAAACTGTGGAAAGACCTTGTGGCAAGCACAACAAAGCTGTGGATAACTTTTCCGCAAAAAAATACCTCCTTTCAATACTGCTAATATAGGGGCTCACAACGCTGTAGGCGCATTTGCTACTTAGCCGAAACCTACCTACAACACAATGCATCGTTATACTCTGCTTGACAATTGGAAATAGCGTTATTTCTTCGCATGCCCTGCGGAAAATCTTTTTGATCGATGCGTTCTCCCAGTGCAAATGACAGGGACGGAGGACGAAGGTTTTCACGGTAAAAAAACCTGCGAATTGGATACACCAACTTTTACCTGCGAACTTGAAGGTTGAAAAAGATATTTCGTTCTGAAGTTACCCACAGTTTTCCACTCCTTGTGGAAAACTAAGAAACACACAGGTGGTCAGCGGCGAACATCGGTTCGTTTCAGGAAAACCGCAGGTCAGACGTATGAATATGCCATTGCTACACCGTTAAAAATACAGGTACAGCCCTGTTGATAAAGTTAATTACTACTCCTGTTGTGGAAAGCTTGATATGGAATCTATCGCCCAACAACCGAATAATTCAGAGGTCGCTCCCTCCGGGTATTCTGTTCCGTTGAGCCTCTACGAAAACCATGAAACCGATTTTTCTCTTCGCGCACGTACCAATATAAACGGTGATACGAACGCCACAATCGTAATTTACCATGCGCACGAATATCACCTGGAAAGTATCGTCATCTCTTATACCGGAGACGTCACCTCGTTCATTGATTCGATTACCTCCGCAATCCATGATCAGCTCCTGTCGTTTGACACCGATGTGCCCGCGGAGATCATCGTCGAGGCAACCGGCAATTTGATACACGCCGCCTTTAAAGATGTAACCATTACTATTTGTGATGAGGGAAGGACTGTCATTTTATCGGATCACGGACCGGGCATAGATGACAAAAATGTCGCAAAACGCCCGGGTTTCAGCAGCGCCACCCAATATCATAAAAAATATATCAGAGGGGTCGGTTCAGGGTTCAGCATCCTGCGAACCTATCTGGGTGAAAATAACGGGACCCTCGCCCTTGAAGATAATATCGGTGGGGGAACGGTGCTCACAATAAAATTACCCGTAAAGGCTGTCGATAAGAGAGAGTGCCAATCATCAAGCGAATCAAATTTGCAAAACGCCGCTTTCGAAAAATTTGATTCCGCGCCCTATCTCACAGAACGCCAACGCGAAGTTCTCGTGGTTACGGCAGATCTTGAAGAGGTCGGACCGAGCACGATTTCAGAACTTCTCGGTATCGCACTTTCCACTGCCTACCGCGACCTCATTTTCTTAGAAAAGTGCGGTCTGATTGAACCCCGCCAAAAGGGGAAACGGGCTATAGCCCAAGATGGTTATAACTATTTGAAACTGAAAATTTGAAAAGGGGGGAACCAATGGAAGATCAAGTGATAGCAGACAAAGACGAGCTCTGGGCATCTGCGATTGAAATCATCAAACAAGAAATCGGAACGACGAAGTTTTATAATTCCTTCAGCAGACTCATGCCGCAAAAACTAAGCAACGACATTTTCACCATCGCCGCTCCCAATAAATTCAACAAACATTGGCTCGAGAGAAATTACATCGACCTCCTCACTGAAGTCGTAACCCAAATCTCAAATAGAGATCTCTCTGTGGAGGTTGTCGTCGACGAACATCTCGTCGAGGAACAACTCATAAGTCATGCTCCCGAAGTTAATAAAATTATCTCCGCTGAAATTCCTAAAGAAAAGAAACTCGAAAAGGGAACATTCGATACAAAATACACTTTTGATTCGTTCATCGCCGGTAGCACGAACTCATTTGCTCGCGACGCATCTCTCGTGGTCGCCGAACAGCCTGGGCTAAAATACAACCCGTTGTTTATTTGGGGAGGCGCAGGACTAGGCAAAACACACCTCCTCCATGCAATAGGAAATTATGTCAATGAGGTTTTTCCCAAGAAGAAAGTCATCTATGCAACTTCTGAAGAATTCTTCAACGACTTCACCCGAGCTATCCGTGAAAAGAACGTAAACTCATTTCACAATGTATATCGACATGTCGACGTTCTTCTTATCGACGATATTCAATTCATGGTCGGAAAAGAAGGGTGCATCGAACAGTTTTTCCATACCTTCAATCAGTTGAAAGACAACGGGAAGCAAATCGTCATCGCTTCCGATCGTGCTGCCGGAGAAATAAATATGGATGAGCGGATGGTAAGTCGATTCGCGCAAGGCCTCCAGGCGGATATTCAACCCCCCACTTTTGAGGTCCGCTATGCAATTCTTCAGCAATTCATTGAAAATCAGCGTATCCCGGTTGATAAAGAAGCCATCACGTATATCGCAGAAAAAACCTCCGGCAACATCCGCGAAATGGAAGGGGCCATCACACGTGTTATCGCTTTTGCGGAACTAACGCGAAATGAGTATGTCGATCTTGAATTGGTAAAAAAGGTCACCGATGGATATTTCAAAGCTCCGGCCAATAAGATAATCAAGATTGCCACCATTCAATCCGAAGTATGTAAGTTTTACGGAATCAACCATAATGAATTAATCGGAAATAAGAGAACTCAGACAATCGTATTCCCTCGTCACGTAGCCATGTATCTGGCTCAAGAACTAACCGACAACTCACTTCCCCGAATAGGAAAAGAGTTCGGAGGAAAAGATCACACCACAGTAATGCATGCCACAAGCAAAATCAAGAAACTGATGAGCTCGGATCCGGGAGTTTATACACAGGTTGAGCATTTAACAAATCAGCTCAAACACTAATGACAAAAAACAACCTTCAATCACTGAACTTGAGGGTTGTTTTTAAGTAAATACTGCGATTGCCAACCGAATACATTTACATTGTTCCCCTTATTCCCTGGTAAAGTTATTACAAATGGTGTACACGTTGGTGCTTATTGATTCATTTAAGGATATAGTACTAATAACTCAGGTAAAACATTGCTTTTCTTGTGGACAGATTGTCGATAACTTCACAAAGAAAAGAACAAAAAAGAGTAATCAGGTAAAAGGTGGAAAAGAGAGAGGTCTTTTGAACAGGTTACAACCGATAGACACACCAACCCTCACCTCTAAAAAGATGAAATATCCACTTATCCACACCCCTTATTATTATTGTTATTAGGTTGTATATATAAAAGAAGGAATAACCATGAAGATCATCATCTCAAAAAATGAATTGGTAACCGGATTTGAAACCGTATTGAAAGCAACGGCTTCAAGGACCTCTGTCCCCGCATTGGCCGGTGTCCTGATATCTATAGAAGGAGAAAATATTTCCTTCTTTGCCACCGATCTTGAAACTTCGATTAAAACAACCGTTCCCGGCATTATCGAAGAGACGGGAGCAGTTGCCGTTCCGGGTAAAATTTTCTCGAGTATCATAAGAAGTCTTCCTGAGTCGTCGGTGATTATCGAAACGCAAAATGAATTAGTGAACATTTCATGTAATCAAGCACACTTCACCATCAATTCTCTTAACGCTTCGGACTTCACTCGTTTTCCCGATATTTCAGGAATTGAAAAAATTTCGCTTCCCTCCGAAGTTTTAGGTTCAATGGTTAGAAAAGTTGCAAAAGCGGTAAGTCGAGACGATACCCGAGCAATATTGACGGGAATATTACTCACCATAGATGGCGAGATAGTGAAAATGGTTGCGACCGATAGTTATCGTCTCGCATTAGTCGAAAAATATCTCGAGCAGCCGGCAGCTGAAGCGTTCGAAGTACTTGTTCCCGGAAAAGCTTTCGAAGAAGTTGTAAAAATGGTTGGTTCGGTTGAAACTATCGATATGACCATAACATCGAATCAAATAATGTTCAGTTTCGGGACCACGGCTTACGTGACTCGCCGTCTCGAAGGCAATTTTCCAAACTACAGGCAACTCATTCCTAAGGAATGGAAAGCAAAAATAACCACTGCGCATCAGGAATTTTCGGATTCCGTAAAGAGGGTTTCTTTACTTGCGTTGAATAACGCGGCAATAAAGATCGTCTGTAATTTGGATGAGCAACAGATCAACCTCTCTGCAAAAGCTCAAGATGTCGGAAATGCTGAAGAGACTTTGAGCGTAAAAGTCGAGGGTGAGTCACAAGAAATTTCTTTCAACCACAGTTTTATTCAAGATGGACTGTCTGTTATTGACAATGAATTCGTCACGCTTGAAATTCAAGATGCCATGAAGCCGGGATTATTGCGGTCACCGGAAGAGGGCTTCACTTATCTCATGATGCCTGTCCGTGCAACTTCGTAAATAGCGATTGTGTCTTTTTTAGCAAAAAAAATACAACTGAAAGGGTTTAGATCTTACAGAAACGTTTCTGTTGATCTCGACCCTTTTCTCACAATTTTTTATGGGCCGAATGCAGTGGGAAAGACCAATCTGATAGAGGCACTTCAATTGACGACGGAGGGCATATCTTTTAGAAATCCCAATTGGGAGGATGTAGTTAATTGGGACAGAGCTCAGAAAATCGGCGTAAGTAAAATCGCCTCAGGACCCGATTGCGAATTTTTAACATCGGTAAAACTTTTTGCTGAAGGGGACGACCGAAAAAGAGAAGTCGAAATGATTATCTCGAACAATCGGCGCAGCTTCTTTGTGAATGGGAAAAAAGTTCGTAGCTTTCGTGATATTGCAGGAGTGCTGCCATGTGTAGTTTTTACTCCCAATGATTTAACGCTTGTTAAGAGTTCTTCGGAAAGAAGACGTGCCGAAGTCGACGACTTGGGATCACAACTCTCAAAAAAATATAATCAGCTGAAAAATGGATATAAAAAAGTTTTACAGCAACGCAATAAGTTGCTCAAAGAGGATGTTTCTATCGGTGAAGTTTTTGATGTGATATCCGATCAATTGGTTGACTACGGAGTGTCGTTGTCGATACAAAGGCTTAAACTGGTCCAAAGAATTACTCCGCATATAATCGATATCTACAAAAATATCGACCCTACAAGTGAGTTGACCATAGGGTATAGAATAAATTTCCAAAGTCATGAAAACATGATGTCGGAGGAAGTCTCAATTTTTTTGGATACGCCACGAAAAGACCTCGCGAAAGTTTTAAAAAATAGTTTAAAGAATGAAAGCGGAAATGAAAGAGCACGAAAGACGACGACGGTCGGACCTCATCGTGATGATATCGTGTTCTTTATCAACGGGAGAGACGCGCGGACATTCGGTTCTCAGGGACAACAACGTTCGATTACGCTTGCCTGGAAAATTGCTGAAGCAAAAATCATCGAAGATATCACACAACAAAAGCCCATTCTTTTGCTCGATGATGTTATGAGTGAACTCGATGAGGACAGAAGAGATGCGCTTACCGGTTTTGTCGGCGAGGTTGCCCAAACGGTGATTACTACGGCAAATATCGATTATTTTAAAAAATCACTTTTAGATAAAGCTCGAATAATCAACGTCGCCGAGTTGGAAGGGGAGCATCGTGGATAAGTATGACGACAACATCGATACCGATGATTACAACTATGATCTCAGAACACGGCTCACCCCCCTTAAGGAAGGTCTTGACTCCGTTATCGGTAAACTCGATCCCACAGGAATGAAAACAAGTCATCAAACGGAGATCATGGGTGCCTGGTCCACGGCTGCCGGGGCCTCGTCGAAAGGGCACACGGAAGCAGTCTTCGTGAGGGGCTCTCAGCTTATCGTGTGGTTGGATTCGCCCATATGGGCACAAGAGATGTCGCTTATGAGCGATTCATACATCAAAGAAGTGAACAAGCTGGTGGGACGAGAGATGATAAAAACCATCAGGTTCGAAGTGAGAAGACGCCATTCATAAGGGAGAAACAAAAAAATCATAAGTGGTGCTTAAAGCGCAATTAAGACCATAAAAGCCTCCGTAGTATCAAATGAATCACCGGCAACTGAAAAAGTGTCTCAGAAGCGGTTAGGGAGTCTCTTAACACTAAAAAAATAACAAGAATATGGTAGAATGAAATACGGCATTTTAGCCGTGTTTTATTGTTTTGTGGGTTTGTAAAAAGAGATAATTCGCAAAATGACATCATTTGATAATTTCAGTTATGGAACATAGCGGTATAAATCTCAAAGTTTCAGTTATAAAACATAGCGGTATAAATCTCAAAGGAGTATTCGTGGCAAAAAATAATCCGTCTTATACAGGGCAGGACATTCAAGTTCTCGAAGGCCTCGAAGCTGTTCGTAAACGTCCGGGAATGTATATCGGTTCCACCGGCCCCAAAGGTCTTCATCACCTCGTCTATGAGGTAGTCGACAACTCGGTCGATGAAGCGTTGGCCGGCTATTGCACGGCAATCGATGTCGTGGTCCATGCGGATAATTCAATTTCGGTTACTGACAACGGGCGTGGAATTCCTGTCGATAAGCACCCGAAGATGAAAGTATCGGCACTTCAAGTGGTCATGACCGTTCTCCATGCCGGTGGTAAATTCGGAGGAAACGGCTATAAAGTTTCCGGCGGTCTTCACGGAGTCGGCGTATCGGTCGTCAACGCGCTTTCATCGCGCGTCGATGTCGAGGTAAAACTAAACAGCAAGATTTACAGTCAGTCATATGAGTTCGGCAAGCCCGTCACAAAGCTTGAGGAAAAAAGCACCACCAGTAAAACAACCGGCACGAAGGTGACGTTTTGGGCAGATGCCGATATTTTCGAAACAATCGTCTATGATTACGAAACACTTCAAACCCGCATACGCGAAACCGCATTCCTCAATAAAAATCTCAAGATAACTCTGACCGACGAGCGCGAGCTCGAACCGCGCAAAGACGAGTTCCGCTATTCCGGCGGTATCGTCGATTTTGTAAAATATCTTACACGCGGCAAGGAGGTCATCCACGCGAAGCCTATCTGTTTCGAGCAAGAGGGAAAAGAGGGGAGCGTGGAAGTCGCGTTGCAGTGGACTACCAGCTATTCGGAAAATACCCTTGCTTTTGCCAACAACATCCACACGCACGAGGGTGGGACTCACCTCGACGGATTTAAAAATGCACTCACTCGTACCATCAACGATTACGCTCGGACCCAAAACCTCATCAAAGAAAAAGAGGTGAATCTCACCGGTGACGATATTCGCGAGGGTCTCACCGCGGTTCTTTCGGTCAAGCTTCATGATCCTCAGTTCGAGGGTCAGACGAAAACCAAACTCGGAAACATGGAGATGCGCGGGTTCGTCCAGCAAATCGTCACGCAAGGACTTGCGGAATTTTTAGAGGAAAACCCCCGTCAAGCCCGCCTCATCGTAAGTAAAGCATCGAACGCGGCGAAAGCTCGAGCGGCTGCCAGAAAAGCGCGTGAGTTGACGCGGCGTAAGGGAATCCTCGAGAACTCGACACTTCCGGGTAAGCTATCGGACTGCTCGATCAAAGATGCATCGCTGTGCGAAATCTATCTTGTCGAAGGTGATTCGGCAGGGGGTTCGGCAAAGCAGGCGCGCGATCGTTCATTCCAAGCAATTTTGCCGCTTCGCGGTAAAATTCTCAACATCGAACGAGCCGGTTTGCACCGGGCTCTTTCGAATGAAGAAATTCAAGCGATGATCACCGCCATGGGAACCAGCATCGGCGAAGATTTCAATTTGGCGGGCGCGCGCTATCACAAAGCCATCATCATGACAGATGCCGATGTAGACGGTTCACACATCCGCTGTCTCCTCCTTACTTTCTTCTATCGATTTATGAGGCCGGCGCTCGAGGCGGGTTACATTTATATCGCGCAGCCACCGCTTTATAAACTTGCTTGGGGCAGGAAGCATGTTTATGCATATTCGGATGAAGAGCTTCAAGATGAAATTGAAAAACTGCCCGAAGGACAAAAGATAGGCGTGCAGCGGTATAAAGGTTTGGGCGAAATGAACCCGGAGCAACTGTGGGAAACAACGATGGATCCGGCATCTCGTACTCTTCTTCAAGTCACCATCGAAGAAGCGACCCTCGCCGAGCAAGTCGTGTCCGATCTTATGGGCGACCAAGTGGAGCCGCGTAAAGAGTTCATACAAAAGTATGCCAAAGACGTCCGTTTCCTCGACATTTAAGTAAGGAGTGTTAGCAGTGTCAGACGAAAAACTTTCCATCGATACCAGCGGCACTAAAACGCTACCGATTGAACTGTACAAGGAAATGCGCAATTCGTTCCTTGAATACTCGATGTCGGTCATCGTTGCACGTGCACTGCCCGACGTGCGTGACGGGCTCAAGCCGGTACATCGCCGTATCCTCTATGCAATGAACGAGTCGGGTCTCACGCCCACGCGACCTTTCAAAAAATCCGCATGGACGGTCGGCGAAGTCATCGGTAAATACCATCCGCACGGTGATACCGCCGTCTATGAAACCATGGTTCGCATGGCGCAAGACTTTTCCATGCGCGTTCCCCTCGTCGACGGTCACGGAAACTTCGGCTCGGTCGACGGCGACTCCGCCGCGGCGATGCGTTATACAGAATCCCGCTTGAAAAAAGTGACGATGGAGTTGTTGCGCGATCTCGACAAAGAGACGGTCGATTTCGGGCCCAACTACGATGAATCTCTGCGGGAGCCGCTCGTTTTGCCGGCGCGTTATCCGAACTTGCTCGTCAATGGATCTGCGGGTATCGCGGTCGGTATGGCGACCAACATTCCTCCGCATAACCTCGGCGAAATAATCGATGCGGCCGATGCGCTCATCGATAACCCCGATATCACCATCGAAGAACTCATGAAATTCGTTCCCGGGCCGGACTTTCCGACAGGCGGCACGCTGATGGGACGTGAGGGAATTCGCGCGGCATATGAAACGGGGCGCGGATCGTTGATGATTCGCGGCAAGGCGCATATTGAAAATACCAGCACCGGACGCACGCGCATCATTATCACCGAAATTCCCTATCAGGTGAACAAATCGCGCCTCGTGACAAAAATCGCAGACTTGGTTCGCGAGAAGAAATTGACCGAAATCAGCGATCTGCGTGACGAGTCGGATCGTAAAGGTATGCGCGTCGTCATCGAGCTTAAGCAAGCCGCCATTCCCCAAGTTGCGCTCAACAAACTTTATAAACATACGCAGTTGCAACAAGGTTTCGGCGTCATCATGCTTTCACTCGTCGACGGTGTGCCTCGAGTATTGTCGCTCAAAGAAATGTTGTTTTACTACATCGAACACCAAAAAGACGTCATCACCAGGCGTACGCAATATGAACTCCGCAAAGCCAAAGAGCGCGCGCATATTCTCGAAGGCCTCATCATCGCGCTCGACAATATCGATGAAGTCATCAGAATCATCCGCGCAAGCGACACTGACGTGGAGGCGAAAGCAAAACTCATCGAACGCTTCAGCCTCAGCGAGATCCAAACGGATGCGATTCTTGAGATGCGCCTGCGCAGGTTGACCGGTCTCGAGCGCCATAAGATCGTCGAAGAGCTCGAAGAGTTGCAGAAGAAGATCGATTGGTATGAAAAAGTACTCGCCGACATCTCGCTCGTTCTCAAGATCATCAAAGACGAACTCGGGGAGATCCGTGAGAAATTCGCCGATAAGCGACGCACCGATATCACCGATGCGGCAAAAGACCTCGATATCGAAGACCTCATCGCCGAAGAAGATATGGTGGTGACCATCACCAAGGCTGGCTATGTCAAGCGTCTGCCGGTCGCAACGTATCGCCAACAAAAACGCGGAGGCAAGGGGGTCGCGGGAGTAAACCTGAAGGACAACGATTTTGTCGAGCATTTGTTCATCGCCTCGACGCATGATTATGTTCTCTTCTTCTCGACGAAGGGCAAAGTCTATCGTCTCAAGATCCATGAGCTTCCCGTGGGGTCGCGCCATGCGCGCGGAGCGGCAGTCGTAAATCTCTTGCCGTTCGAGCAAAACGAAAAAATCGCCGCGGTCATTAACACGAAAACCTTCCCCGAAGACGAGTTCTTGCTCTTTGCGACAACGAAGGGAATGGTCAAAAAGACGGCGATCAAGGCATACGATCGCTCGCGCCGCGATGGCATCATCGCAATCAACTTGGCTGATGACGATGAGCTCATCTCGGTCCGTCGCGTGAAACCGGACCAAAAAGTCATGTTGGTGTCGGCTTCCGGTAAGGCGATCAAGTGGGATGAGTCCGAAGCTCGCCCGATGGGCAGAGACACGCGTGGCGTAAAAGGCATGGCCATCAAGGGCGACGATCGTGTCCTCGGAATGGAAATCGTTCCCGAAGAAGGAGACCTGTTCGTCGTCACCGAGCGTGGTTACGGAAAGCGCACGCCGGTCAGCGAATATCCGGAGCACCATCGCGGTGGTCAAGGCGTCAAGACGATTTCAGTCACGGCGAAAAAGGGCCCGATCAGTGGCATGAAGATAGTCGGTCCGTCGCATGAGCTCATGTTGATTTCCGAGGAAGGTGTCGTCATTCGGGTGAAAGCCATCGAAATTTCATCACTGGGACGCTCGACCCAAGGGGTCAAAGTCATGAATGTTTCCGATACCGACCGAGTGACTGCAATTGCGCGGGTCGTCGGGCACAAAGAGAAAAAGGCGAAAGTACCGGTGGATCCCAACCAGGGTTCACTGCTTGAAATGCTCGAACCCGACGATGAGGAACCCAAGACGATTCCCGCAGAGGAAATCGGCGAAGAATCCGAAGCAGAAGCCTTGCTCAGCGAAGATTTCGACGATGAGGGCGACGAAGAATAATTATAAAAACGGGCGCGAAAGGGCGCCCGTTTTTAACGAAAGGAATGACAAGCGATGCCGGCACTGAAAGCACTGTTATTCGATTTAGACGGAACACTCGTAAATACCGGGCCGTTGATCATAGAGGCATTTCGCTATACGGCGAAGATGGTTTTCAACCTCGACGCTCCTCCGCGAGAGTTGATTGCGGCTGTGGGAACGCCGCTGGCAAGTCAAATGGAGGGGCTTGTCGAGCGCTATTTCGGTGAGCGACTACCAGTTGATGGCAAGCTTGCTCACACGAAAGAAGAACTTGTCGCGCAGTTGCGCGATGTATATCGAGAATATTGCGCGCGTGTGCACGATGAATATATATTGCCCTACGAAGGTATCGAAACAGTCCTGCAAAATTTTGCGAAGCGTGGCGTGCCAATGGGCGTAGTCACCTCGAAAATACATCGTTCTGCCGTAGCCGATCTCGCATATTATGATTTGGGAAAGTATTTTCAGATTTTGGTCGGAGCAGACGATGTCACCGAGCATAAGCCGTTGCCGGCGCCACTTCTCAAGGGAATGGAACTCTTGGCTGCACAGCATGAAATCTGTCTGACTCCCAAAGATTGCGCATATATCGGCGACTCTCCGTTCGATACGCAAGCAGGTAATTCGGCGGGGATGTATACGGTAGCGGTGACATATGGGCTTTTTGAGCAGGATGTATTATTCGACCAGCATCCGCAAGAAATGTTATCTTCGCCGGGAGAGCTCGCTCATCTCAACGAGCTGATTTCTGTATACTGATTCTGTGTGTTATGAAAAACAAGGAAGGAAGAGAGGGCGAGGCAGTGGCAAACGGAAAAATGAACAGTGAGTATCATGCCCCGGGCATGAAGAAGAAAAAACTCATGGGGACCGATTATCTACTGAGTGTTCAACATTTATTCGCCATGTTCGGAGCTACGGTACTCGTTCCGCTGTTGACGGGGCTCAACACATCGACAGCGCTTGTGAGTGCGGGTATCGGAACGTTGATATTTCACCTCTGCACGAAGTTCAAAGTACCGGTCTTTTTGGGGTCGAGTTTTGCCTTCATTCCGGCGATAGCGGCAATCACCATGCAGAATGGCCACGTGGTCCCTTCACAAATTCCCATTGCACAGGGTGGAATCATGGCGGCAGGTCTTGTCTATCTCCTGTTCGCGCTCATTGTTTTTGCTGCCGGCCCCGATAGAGTTAAGAAACTCTTCCCGCCGGTTGTAACCGGCCCGGTTATCATTACCATCGGAATAAGCCTTGCTTCGACTGCCATCAACGATGCGTCCGGTTGGGCTGACTTTACACATCCTCTTTCCGCTGCGACTTATGCGAATATAGGTATCGCCGTATTTACTTTGGCGATCGTCATCATTTGCTCGATACTTGAAAAAGGCTTTTTTAAACTTGTTCCGATTCTCATTGGAATTGCATCAGGTTATGTATTGTGCCTGATTTTATCGGCGCTCGGAGTCTACCACATGGACCTCAGCCCGATTGCAAATGCCTCATGGATAAACATCCCGTTTGTGACCCAAGATGCCAACAAGGTCGGATTTGTGACGTTGCCTCAACTGAACTGGGGAGCGGTTCTGTCAATTGCCCCAATCGCTATCGTCAGCTTTATGGAGCATATCGGAGACATCACCACTAACGGAGCTGTAGTCGGTCAAGATTTCATTAAAGAGCCCGGCTTGCATAGGACTTTGATGGGAGACGGTCTCGCTACCGCATTCGCCGGACTTGTCGGTGGTCCTCCAAACACCACGTATTCTGAGAATACAGGCGTACTCGCCACCACCAAAAACTATAATCCTCGCTTGCTTCGTGTCACCGCGGTTATCGCCATTGCGCTGGGCTTTCTCGGAAAGTTCGGAGCGATTCTTCAAACAATCCCCGGTCCGGTCAAAGGCGGGGTTGAGATTATGCTTTTCGGTATGATCGCAGCTATAGGTATCCGTACTTTGGTCGATGCCAATCTTGATTTCACGTATTCGCGAAATTTGATTATCACCGGTATTATTTTGGTAATCGGGCTTGGCGTGGGCGCGGTCGGAGGAATCATCGTTCCCATTGGAGGAACTTCAATCTTGCTTTCAGGCTTGTTCCTCGCCGTCATATTCGGAGTAATCGTGAACCTGGTTTTGCCACAAGGCGAAGAATCCTGAGCGGCAGGAAGGCTGAAGGGCATGCTGATGTCAACTAATAATTCGCACGGGTTCGAGCATCTGGTGGTTTTGGAGCACCCGCTGGTCCAAGCCAAAATGGCGCTCCTCCGCGATGAGAACACCCCCACGAAAGAGTTTCGTGAGCTCGTCACGGACTTGACGATATTGGTGGGTTATGAAGCAACGCGCTCTCTTGCTTTGCGTGACATTGATGTGAAAACTCCGGTAAACATCGCGCATTGTCGCGAACTTGCGAATCCCTCTCCCGTCATCATTCCGATTTTGCGTGCCGGTCTCGGTATGGTCGAAGGTTTTATGGAACTTATGCCCGACTGCAAGGTGGGCCATCTGGGGATGTATCGTGACGAAGAGACATTCCTGCCAGTGCCTTATTATTCGAATTACCCTCACGATATCGCCGATCGCGATACGTTCTTGCTCGACCCGATGTTGGCGACCGGCGGTTCGTCGGAGGCAGCCATAGAGTTTATCAAAGACAAAGGTGCGAAAAACATCAGGTTCATGTGTATCGTCGCTGCTCGCGAAGGAGTTGCCCGTTTGCAAGAAAAGCATCCCGACGTCGAGATATATGCGGCTGCTTTCGATGAGGAGCTCACTCCCAAGGCATATATCAATCCGGGTCTCGGTGATGCCGGCGACCGTCTGTTTGGAACGCTTTAACGAAGCAATTTGGAGGAACCGTGTCTAAAAAAGTAAAGATTCTCATCGGTGTGATCATAGCGGTACTCGTCATTTCGCTCGTCGCGTTCGGATTGGCGAAGAATTCAGGGACTTCGGTGCAGGCGTCGACGGTTAAGTCGAGTTCGCTTGCCGTAACCGTGATGGGTTCCGGAAAAGTCACTGCCGGATCGAAGGCCGACGTGTATCCCGGTGCGCAAGGAATCATCGAAAAATTGTACGTCAAAGAAGGCGATGAAGTCGTCAAGGGAGATAAGTTGGCGACTCTGCAATCCGATGCGCTCGACGCACAACTTGCAGGTGCGAAATCGACGCTCGCTCAGGCCGAATCCGCTCTTGCTCAGGCGAATTATGCCGCGGACACCAAGAGTTCGGGTCTCACTCAGGCAAAGGCGGGATTGAGCTCTGCCAATAGTACGTATAGCGCCGCGGTTTCCTCCCGGGAAAAAAGCAAGTCCGCTTTGGATAAAGCCGAAGCAACTTTGAAGGCGAGCAGCGCGGTCGGGCGCCCGTCCGCGCAGGCGGCCGTGGCCGCGGCGGAAAGTGCCTATGCCCAGGCCAAGCAAGGTGTCACGCAGGCGAAGTTGGCTGTTTCAACTGCCAAGACGACCGTTTCACAAATGAGCGGCAATCCCACGGGAAGTGCTCAGGATGCGGCGCAGGCAGGTGTGTCTGCGGCAGAAAAAGCCGTTTCAGTCGCCATGAAAGCTTTAAATGATGCGACCATAAAGGCGCCTGCCGATGGAACGGTTATATTCGCTCCGACTTCGGTATCATCCGCCTTCGCAGCCACGGGCGCGACGGTCAACGTGGGAGATAAACTTGCGAAAGGCTCCGCTGTGGCCCCGGGCTCACCGCTGTTCTCAGTGGTTGACAGTAATAAAATGAGCTTTACTGCAGAGGTCGACGAAGCCGACATTGAACGTGTCAAAGACGGGCAAACGGTCGACATCACGCTCGACGCATTCACCGGCAAGGCATTTACCGGCGTGATTTCAAATATTGGAACCGTTGCAAAAACCACGACGACCGGTGGGACGGTTTTCCTCGTCGAAATGAATTTCGATACGACCGACAGCGCACTTAAGCTGGGGATGAGAGGCGATTCGACGATCAAGGTCGAAAATGTCCCCGATGCCATCACCGTGCCCATCGAAGCGTTGTTCTCAGAGGGCGGGCAAGATTACGTGTACGTGATCAAGAACAACAAACTTGTCAAAACGAACGTGAAGTCGGGGACGACGACCGATACGTCGGTCGAAATTTTCAGCGGTGTGAAAGTCGGCGACAAAGTGGCTCTTGCCGGAAGTACTGCGCTGAGCAACGGGATGACCGTAAAGGTCAAATAATGGGACAATCTCTGCAAGCTGAGCAATCCGGTTCGAGCGTGCTCGAAGTCAGGAACGTAACGAAGACGTATAAAATCGGTGATGAAATCGCCGTGAAAGCGCTCGACGGCGTTTCGTTGAACGTGAACAAGGGCGAACTCATCGCGATTATCGGCCCGTCGGGTTCGGGGAAGTCGACATTGATGCACAGCATCGGTTTGCTCGACCATCCTTCCAGCGGCGAGGTTCTCGTCGACGGCATCGATGTCACCGAGATGGATGAGAACGAGCTTGCGCGCGTCCGCAACAAAGAGATCGGTTTCGTGTTCCAGGCATTCAACTTGCTGGCGCGAACTTCGGCCATCGAAAATGTTGAACTACCGCTCATTTATGCAGGATTGCCTGCGGCCGAGCGGAAAAGGCGTGCCACAGAGGCCTTGGAGCGTGTCGGTCTCGGAGATCGCCTTCAGCATAATTCCAGCCAGCTTTCAGGCGGGCAGCAACAACGTGTCGCCATCGCCCGTGCTTTGGTGACGGAGCCCTCGATTATTCTCGCCGATGAACCGACGGGAAATCTCGATTCGAAATCCGGTGTCGAGGTCATGGCGTTTCTGCAGGAACTCAATCGGAGCGGGGTGACCATCGTGCTCGTAACGCATGATTCCCATGTCGCCAAGCATGCCACACGAGTCGTCCAAATCGCTGATGGTCGTATCGTACAAGACTATTTGAATACTCCCGATGAGCGCATCGATGCGTCTCTCGAACTTAAGAAGCTCCAAGCAGAGAAAGGAGCTTCCGATGAACATTAAAGAATCGTTTAAAATCGCCCTCAAAGCGCTTAATGCCAATAAGGTCCGTGCGATGTTGACGATGCTCGGCATCATCATTGGTGTCTCGAGCGTCATCCTCCTCGTCTCGATCGGAACGGGCGTCAAAGAAAGTGTGCTCGGTCAGTTCGGCGATCTCGGCTCCAATCTCATCTATGTGCTTCCGGGAGATTATAGCGCGATGACGGGCGGTGGTGGACAAATGACTGCTGCGTCCTCACCTCTCGGGGTGGGAAGGACCACCTTTACCGATGCTGATGTGGAGCTCATCAATTCGAAGTTGTCCCGCGCCATCGCCATTCCCTTCGTCGAAGGGGGCGTTCGTATTTCCAATGGGAGTATCGAGCAGGCGGCTTCGTTCATGGCGGCAGATGGAAACATCAACAGTATCATGAAGGCCGATATGGCCAGCGGCAGGATGTACAATCAAGCGGAAGTGACGGGGTCGACGCGCGTTGTCGTCCTGGGTTCCGCCGTTGCGGCGAAACTTTTCCCCACGGGCAATGAAGTGAGTCGGTCGGTGAGAATCAACGGACAGAATTTTCGTGTCATCGGAGTAAAAAGGCCCCAAGGCGGAGGCGCTTCGTCGAGCCAGGATTCGGCCATCGATATTCCGTATACGACGGCTCAAAGGCTCTTGAACTCGAGAGACGTATCCATGATTGCCGTCAGCGCGCGTACGGCTGAGGACATCGCACTCACGAAAACTCAGATCAAAGTGGCGATGCGCCCGAAGTACGGATCGGAATTCTCGGTCATGACGCAAGACCAGATGTTAGGCATGATCACGTTGCTCGTTTCGACCATGACCTATATGCTCGCCGGTATCGCTTCGATATCTTTGCTCGTCGGAGGAATCGGGATCATGAACATCATGCTGGTCTCGGTGTCGGAGCGTACGCGTGAAATAGGCATCCGTAAAGCCGTCGGCGCTCGCACGTATGACATTCTCGCGCAGTTCGTCATCGAGGCCGTGATGCTTTCGGTGTTAGGGGGCATAATCGGTATAACAATCGGTGCGCTCGGGGCATGGGGGATACACTTCGTGCTTGCGACGAAGATCACGGGATGGTCGATTGCCGTGGCATTTTTCTTCAGCGCAGGCGTCGGCGTGTTCTTCGGCGTTTATCCTGCGTACAAAGCATCGAAACTCGATCCGATAGAGGCTCTTCGCTACGAATAAGCGCGTGAGCGAGAGCTCGACGTTTTGCTATTGCTTTGCTATATGCGCCGATCACCTTTGAAGAAAAGAGCGACGGTCCCAGGTCCCGTGTGCGAGCCGATAACCGTTCCGACATAGTTGATGAGAACTTTCCCGTCAAGGTGAGGAAAGGTCTTCTCGACGAGTTCGGCGACCGACGCCGCGTCTTCCATCGAGGCGGATTGCGAAATGTAGCAACGCCCCGAATAGGCGAGGCCGTTTTCGGCATGCGCTTTCATGCGCTCGACGATCTCTTTGATGGCCCGCTTCTTGCCGTGGCATTTTGCGCGGGGAATCAATTTCCCGTTTGCATCCATGCTGAGCAGGGGACAGATATTGAGAACCGTACCGATGGCCCCCGAGGCCGCCGAGATACGCCCGCCGCGAACATAGCTGGTGAGGTCGGTCGAAAAAAACCAGTGGTGGAAATTCAATTTGTTGTTTTCAATCCACGCGGCGGTATCCTCGATGGAGATGTTTTCGTCACGCAGAGTACAGGCTTCGGTTACCAAAAGGCCGTAGCCCGAAGAGGCGGCGAGAGAGTCTATGATGATAATTTTACGCGTCGGATATTTTGCCGCAATCATCTCGCGAGCTTCGAGGGCCGAGTCATACGTGCTGCTCAGACCCGAAGAAAACGAGAGGTGCAAGATGTCTTTTCCTCGGTTGAGAATCGACTCGAAAAATTCGACGAACTCTCCGGTGTTCACCGCCGATGTGGTCGGTTGCGAGCCGGCCGCGATGCGCGCATAAAACATTTCAAACGGCATCGATTGGCCGAGGTCATCGAGATGTTCCTTGCCGTTTATGAGAAAGTGAAAGCAAACATAGGGGATATTATTTTTCTCGAAAAATTCGGGAGTCATGTCCGCAGTTGATTCACAGGTTAGTTCGAACTGTGCCATACATTTTCTCCCGGTGTCAGATGTTCCATTGGGCCTTGTAGGCTTCTTCGATTTCAAATCCCATGCTTTCGAGTTCCGCTTGGATGTATCTGATGGATTCGCCGCTCCAACCGTAAGAGCCGAATGCGCGTCCGATGCGATTTTTCGGTTTCAGTCCTTTCGCGTAAACGAGAAAAGCTGCGACATTGGGTAGCATCTGGTTGTTGAGCGTCGGCGAACCCACCGCGATGTATTTTGACTCGAGAATATATGCCATCGCCGTGGAGTAGTGCTCCTCGGAGAGATTGAACATGCGAACGCACAGTCCTTTGCTTTCGTACTCATCTTTGATGCGTTCCGCCATTTTCGCCGTCGTGCCCCACATCGTATCGAAAATGATAGTCGCTTGTTTCTCATCGACCTCGCCTGCAGCCCATGAGCGGTATTTGGCGACTATGTCGTCGAGGTAGGTCTCAATGATCACTCCGTGCGAAGGACAGACGATTTCGATGTCGAGTTCGTGTGCCGCATCGAGTAGCTTTGTCACTTGGCCGCCGAACGGCAGCACGATGGTGCCGTAATACTCGCTTGCACGCTGCAAAAAGTATTCGCGTGAAAGTTCGGAGTCGAGCAGTTCACCGGTACCGATATGCTGGCCGAACGCATCGTTGGAAAAGAGAATCTTTTGTTCGGCGAGATAGGTCGACATGCTGTCGGGCCAATGGACCATCGGCATCGGAATGAAGGTGAACGTGCAGGTTTCGGTTTCGAGTTGGTCATTGGCGATGACGGTCTCGAATTCATAATTCATGCCGGGGTAGTAGACATCCAGTTCGCGCTTGCAGGCGGCGGTTCCGTATACGGTTACCTCGGGATAAGCCGACAAAACCGCCGGCAAAGCGCCCGAGTGGTCCGGTTCGACATGGTTGCAGATGATATCGGTGAGGGGCTCCTCGCCGATTACCTCGCGTATGTTTTCGAGAAAACGGTCGGCGAAACGGGCTTTGACGCAATCGATGAGAATGCGGTGGGCGCCGTCGATGACGAGGTATGCGTTGTACGTGGTCCCGACGGGGGAGCGGTAGGCATGAAAGAACTCGACCTCTCGGTCGATGATGCCCACGCTGTAGATGTTTTGCGCTATCTGCATCGGCCATCCTATTCTCTCTGGGCGATGTATTCGTGTGATTCTATTTTATCACGTCGAGCTTGCGCGGAGGAGTGCGGGAACTTGTACGATTTTGTGGTGAAGACATACGGAAATGTTGTACCATTGTTACTGCTTGCGGGCGTAGTTCAATGGTAGAGCACCAGCTTCCCAAGCTGGTTGTTGCGAGTTCGAGTCTCGTCGCCCGCTCCATAGTCAAATTTGCAAAGGTCGTTCCCCTTATCGGAGGCGACCCTTGTTGCATTTTGATCGCATGGTCGTCGACGGCTGATGTTCGGATGGCTGAAAGTAAAATAACACCCTCGAATAGGTCTCCTTATTTTACTTTCGTCATCAAAAGTAAAATAACAAAGCTATAATGGAGAAAGTACTTTTACTTTCGAGGAGGAGCCTCCATGAATGGAAGATCGGGGAAATATAGAACCAACTTATCCGGCGAGGCGGTATATCGATCTTTCGTCCCCTCTCCGCTGCTGCCCGCCCCTCGGGTCGATCTTGATGCCGAAACAGTTGAGCTTCTCATAAAGGCGAACAAACAGATAGCTCTTTTGGAGGGAAGCACAAACCGAATCCCGAGCATCAATCTTTTCATATCGATGTATGTTCGAAAAGAGGCGCTTATGTCCTCGCAAATCGAAGGCACCCAAGCGACGCTCGAGGATGTTCTCGATCCTCATGTCGAAGAAAACGCCAACCGCGATGTGGGCGATGTAATCAACTATATCAAGGCGACGGAATTCGCCGTTGCGCGCTTAGGCCGATTGCCACTTTGCAACAGATTGATTAAAGAGGCCCATGCCGTTTTGATGAAGGGCGTTCGCGGGCAAGACAAGGATCCCGGAGCGTTCCGCCGGTCTCAGAACTGGATTGGCGTTCGGGGTAGCACGTTACAAAATGCCGGATATATTCCTCCGAATGTCGAAGATATGTCTCAGGCGATGTCCGATCTCGAGAGATACATCAACAGTGATGACGATCTCGATGTCCTCGTTCGCGCGGCTCTGATTCATTATCAATTTGAAACGATTCACCCTTTTCTTGATGGCAATGGGCGCATCGGTCGGTTGCTCATCACACTGTTTCTTATGGAACAAGGGGTTTTGACTACGCCGGCATTGTACATCTCGTACTATCTGAAAAAAAATCGTGTTGAATATTATGATCGCATGAATGATGTGCGCCGAAAGGGAACGTATGAGCAATGGGTGAAGTTCTTTTTGCGGGCTCTTTACGATTCGGCTGCGGATGCGACCGAGACCATCGAAAGGATGAGCTCGTTACATGATGAAAGTTCCGAAATAGTTTCAAGCTTCGGGCGGGGAGAGAAAACGGCCCGGCGTCTTTTGGCCTATCTGGAGGAAAAACCGATTATGGAAATCAAGAGGGCCGCAGAAGATTTGGGAGTAACATTCAAGACCGTGTCAAACGCGATTATGCGAATGCAGGAGGCCGGTATACTTCTTCAAACAGGCGGCAATCAGCGTAACAGGATATTTTCATATGAGCCCTATCTCGCATTGTTGCGGGAGGGGACGTAGAGGCGTACGATATCGGTATATCATTTTGATATCACATTGTATTGTTCGGGAGGAGAAAGAAATGGTTGGAACTACTTCTTTGGATCAAAAGGCGCTGCAGGTCGATGAGATAATCCCGCGTGCGATGAGCGGGATGGGTGTGCTCATCGTCAACACCGTTCTGATGATCGTGTCGTGCGTGGGTGCCGTCTACGGGTTTATACTCATCGACGCCGCGCAGGGCACCGCCCTCGCGCTCCCGCTGATTGTGGTGACGCTTCTGTATCTGTGCCTCATAGGTCCGTTGCTGTATGGCGGTTTGAAGGTGCTGCGTCCCAACGAGGCGTTGGTGCTCACCTTGTTCGGAAAGTACTATGGCACGCTCAAAGAGGACGGCTTCTTTTTCGTGAATCCGTTCACTTCGGCGATAAATCCGGCAAACGGCGGGATATTGCAGACGAGCCCTTCGACGAGTACGGAGGACGCCAGTCTCAAAATGCTCGGGATTCCAGGCGGTCGCGTGAATGCGGTCAACAAGAAGATCTCGCTGAAGACCATGACCCTGAACAACCAGGAGCTCAAAATCAACGACCTGCTCGGCAACCCGATCATGATCGGCATCGTGGTCATCTGGCGTGTCGTCAACACCGCGAAAGCCGCATTCAATGTCGACAACTACGAGGAGTTTCTCTCGATTCAGTGCGATTCCGCACTGCGTAACATCGTCAGACTGTACCCTTACGATGTCTCTGGCGACGACCACGAGAAAACGCTTCGTGCCAGCAGCCAAGAAATCGCGCAAAAGATCAAAGAGGAAATCCAGTCCAAGGTCGATGTCGCCGGCCTCGAAATCATCGAGTCGAGAATCACCCATCTGTCCTATGCTCCCGAGATCGCGGCGGCCATGTTGCAACGCCAGCAGGCTTCGGCGATTATCGACGCCCGCCAAATGATAGTCGAAGGTGCGGTCGGCATGGTCGAGATGGCGCTCAAGAGTCTGAATGAAGGCGGGGTCGTCAACCTCGACGAGGAGCGCAAGGCCGCCATGGTGAGCAATCTGTTGGTCGTGCTTTGCGGCAACCGCGATGTACAACCGATCGTGAACAGCGGATCGATTTACTGATAAAGAGGCGCACCAAGCGAAAGGAGGGCGAACATGAGCGGTCGAGAGAACAAAGATAAAAAGCAGGTGCTTCTACGACTGCCGTCGTCTCTTTGGGAGGATCTCGTCGGGTGGGCCGATGACGACATCCGCTCGCTCAACGGACAAATCGAGTATCTACTTTCGGATGCAGTGCGGCGTCGCAAGAGGGAAAGGCACGCGCAGGACTGAGGGGCCGCCGCTCCCGAGGAAAGATTCGCCCTTGCATACGTGTATGATTTTAAGTAGAATAATCAAGCTATGCTTTGTGGGCCCGTAGCTCAGTTGGTTAGAGCGCACGGCTGATAACCGTGAGGTCGCTGGTTCGAATCCAGCCGGGCCCACCAGCACAAAATCAGAAACGAGCTGCCATAATCGGCAGCTCGTTTTTTATGTTTTCCGTCGAATGACAATCCATGCGGTGGTTCAGGTTTTGCAGAGTTCGCTAGATGCCGAAATCTTCGGGATCGGCGAAATCGATGAAGCGCTTGAAATCGGCGACTTCCTCATCGGTGGGCTTCACGAACGGGGCCTGAGGTTTTTGCGGTTGCGCCTGTCCGAACAAACCGGATGCTTGGGCTCTGCGCGCCATATCGGCCATCTGCTGGAAAAGCGGATTGCTCGCACTGTCGGATCCGTTTTCCGCGTCTGCGTCGATTTGCAAAGTTTCAGCGGCGATTGAAACCGTTTCGAAGACCGAATCGGAGACGAAAATCGGCGCGCCGAGACGAATCGCCAAAGCGATGGCGTCGCTGGGTCTGGTGTCGAGCTCGATGATTTTCCCTTTCGTATGCAGTACCAATCCGGCGAAAAACACGCCGTTCGTGTAGTTCGTGATGCGAACTTCGGCAAGCGTGGCGCCTAAAGACTTGATGACGTTTGAGAAAAGGTCATGGGTCATCGGGCGGGGCAGCGTGATGCCTTGAAGCGCGACAAGAATGGCCATGGCCTCGCTCTGTCCGAGAGAAATGGGCAAGATGCGTTCATCGTCTTCGGGCTTCAACAGCAAGACGGGCTGGTTGGTGCGCGGGTCGAGCGCGAGTGTTGCGATGTCTACTCTAATCATTGTCGGCTCCTTTCATACCTTAGATTGTACCCTCTTATCGGAGATGGACTGTGTGAAATATATGCAGGCGAAGAACAATCGACCGTCTATTTAAAGATGATACTTTTTTCAGGGGATACTCTACTATAGAATGTTATTTAGATTTTTCAAATAGATTTCAATGAATGGGAAGGCAACCATGAAATATTTAAAAATAGCGCCGTGGGTGTTGGGCGTCATTCTGCTCGGGTTAGTCGGATATCTTTTGATGACCTCGGGAAAAAATGCGACTTCGACGACAAACGGTACCGCCGGCAGCGCCGCCGTCCGGGTTAACGACACGAGTGCCTTGAGCGATTCCATGATGGCGCCGAAAAACGGCGTTCCCGTCATGGTGGAGTTCTCGGCCACGTGGTGTTCGGTGTGCAAGGCGGCAAAGCCCGACATCGATGCGCTCACGCAGAAGTACAAAGGCAAAGTGGAGGTGCGCATTTTCGAGTGCGATGAGAACGCCGCCGCACAGGCGCTGTTCGACAAACTCGGGGGAACGGGTTACCCGGAGTACTACTTCATCGATTCATCGGGCACGTTGCAACAACACATGGTCGGTTTCGAGGGTAAAGACGCGATCGATGCAAGCCTGGCGGCCCTGAAGTAGCGGGACCGCGAAAGGGGCGATCGGCACATACGCTTCGCGCCAATCATGCGGACCTAACCACGCAAAGCAGTTTCGGAGAAATCGAACCGGAGCTGCTTTTTCAGTCCGTCGGCAACTCCTCCAAGCGTGGTGAACGCCATTTTTTCCTTTTCGTTTCGGCAGAACGCGAAGCCGGCATCGACCGCGATGGTGAACTCCTCTATCGCCTGAGTCAGGCCCTCGTTGTGATAAAACTCGTCCAGCGGCTTTTCTTGGAACTGGTGCATTATCGTGCGCAGTTGTCGTAGCAGGTGCTCGAAACCCTCGGTGTGGGCGGCTATCGCCGAGAGCGTGGCATAGAGGAAGAAGATATCGTTTGTGAGCCGCCGCTGCGTGGCGAAGAATTCGTTGAAATCTTCGGATTGGATGCGGCGGTTGTTGAAGAACACCTGCTGCTCGATCAGATTCGCGGTCAGGATCAGTCCCTGGAACACCGAAGACGTGGTGTGGTGCTCCGAGGTCTTCGCAAACGAGAGCTCCTTGAGGGCGGTCGGTTTCTTCTCATGCAGGCGCGAGTAGATGAAAAGTTGTACGAGCTCGTAGGTGGTCTTGCGGTACTTCTCGATCAGCTTGGCGGTATCCGATATCACGTAGGATGGCGCGATGTTTTGACCGACGATGAAAGCGATGATTATCCCGACGCCCATGTAGGCCACGCGTTCGATGCCGAGCGAGGAATACTTTCCCGAGATCAGTGCCATCGAGGCGACCGCCATGAAGGTGGTGAACGTCACCTGATACACGCCCGCTTTGGGCCGACGCGAATACAAGATGCTGGAGAGCATGATGAGGACGATCTGGAGGGGGACCGATTTCACCAGGCCGAACAGCGCCAGGAACAGTCCGATGGCGAGGGCGGTGCCTTTGATACGGTCCATCGTGCGTTGGTGGGTATCCTCCGCATAGGGGCGCATCAGAAACGCCACCATGAACGCCGCCCATTGGCCGCGCACCGGGTGCAACAGCCCCTTGGCCACGAGCCACACCACGCTGATGGTGATCGACATCTTCAACGCGTAGTTCAGGCGCAGGCGATTGGGGTTGAGCGTCTGCGCGATGTCTCCCATCCAGCTTTCGTCCTTGACCGCTATGTCGGTATTCCTCGTCTTCAATCCGGCTTTGGCAATCAGTTTGAGCTGGTGGCTCGTGAGCGTGCAGGTCTCGAGGATCTCGTAGAGTTCGGGAGAAAGGTCGGTGTCATTCTTGTGGCGCGCGACATAGGCGTCGATGTCTTCGGTCAGTAAGGCGAACGACTCGAAATCGCCGACATGGGTTTTGGTCTCGAGCAGAAGTTCGGCCAACTCGGTGAGGGCGACGATCTCCTCTTCGTTCGGGGGTCCGGCGTGTTTGATCTTCTGGATGATATCGGTGAAACGCTCGAGCGCGAGCGCGAAACTGATGCGCACCTCGTCGACATCTCGCGTCCGCTTGTTCTTCTGCTGCATCCGGTAGAGTTTGCCGAACAGTTCGTGGAGCGCCCTGCGGATTTCCTCCGTGCTCACGTAGGTGTAGCCGGCCGGGGTTATGCCGGTCGCTTCATAGGCTTTGTTGGCGATGAGCTCGAGCAGGTTCTGCAGTTTCGCTTTGACGGTGTAGCTCTTTTCCGAAAGCTGTATGGACAACAGCGCCACCATCAATATCACGGTGCCCAAGAGAAGGGCGGCGATACGCTCGCGAACATGGGAGAAGGGCTCGGGAGCACCGAGCAAGAACAGATACCCCATGGTCGCCGGCAGAAAAAGAATCGTCTGGAAGGTGCCGAACAAGAAATAGATGATGCAGAAGATAGAGACGAGGTTGACGAAGAACCCGAGGCGCGGATCGAGGCCGGAGACGATGGTCGCAGTTCCGATGGCCATGGAGACCGCGAAGATGATCAGACCGTCTTTGAGCGGCCGGATCTCGAGTTGGTCGGTACGCGAGAGGAGCACCAGCGCGGAAAAAAACACGTAGCCGACAACCGCGTTGCCACTACCGAAAATTAATCTGAACCCTGCGAAGAAAATAATGACGCAGGGAATTGATACCCAATAGGGCAGGGGTCTGTTGGTGTCCATAGCATAAGTGTAACAAATGCTTTTGAGGCGGCCCGGGAGGAGGCAGTTTTTTCTTGACTTGCGCGACGCCTTATCGGTATACTTAACGTTCGCTTTGGGGCTTTAGCTCAGTTGGGAGAGCGCGGGCTTTGCAAGCCTGAGGTCAGGGGTTCGAGCCCCCTAAGCTCCACCAAAGTAACTTCGCACCGTTCTACCTGTTTTCTCAGGTGGGGCGGTGTTTTTGTTCGCCACGGTCGAAGTGTGGAGCTGTGAGCAGCGCAATCGAGAAAATGTTTGTGTGCTGCTTACTGAAGAGAATTATACTTAAATATTGAGCTTGCATACTGAGGCCAAGACTGAGAAGCAGGCAGCGTTTCATTGTATTCTCATCAAAAATGTAATGCGGATGCAAAATGCGCAGGCAGGGTTTGTACTACAAAAATATATTCATTTCAAAGGCTCTTCATTTTTGCCTATATTATTGGTATATTGTTGTTGTGAAGAGGACTGGGTACGATACGTTCGCCCAGTACCGTAAAAGCCGCCGCAAGGCGGTTTTTACGTTTACGGGAGGATGTTGTGGATAAGCCGTTTAAGACAATTGACGAGTTAATATGTTTAATGAATGCTCGTGGCATATCGACGTCGATCAACACAAAAGGCATAATCGAACGCGAAGGATACTACCAAATAATCAATGGGTATAAGCCATTGTTCATCGATATCAAGGCGACTGAATTGGCCGGAGAAGATCGGTTCGTTTCTGGGACAACATTTGACCAAATATATAGTTTGTTTGAGTTTGATAGAGATTTAAGAATGGTTTTACTCAAATATCTCACTGTTGCGGAATCTCTCCTAAAGTCCATAACTGTATATAAGATTTCCGAACGATATAAAGATGATGATGAGCCATATCTTAATCGGGATATATATTGTCAAGAGCTTAAGAAAGATCGTTTGGTTTGTAATCTCATTCAAGACTTTAAGCGCAAACTTGGACGGCTGGAAACAGATGGTTATCAAAACAAAGGATATCTTAAACACTATTTGACAAAACATAGCTCTGTACCATTTTGGGTCTTTGTAAACTGTCTGAGTTTTGGGGATATATTTAAATGTTATACGCTTCAAAAAGAGTCAATGAGAAGTAACATTGCCAAGGCGTTTTCCCTAATGTTTCAAAGTAATTGGTGTGTTAGTCAGAGAATAAATGAAAAAGATTTAAGGATTATGTACGACCACCTTAAAGAGTTGCGTAATGCGTGCGCGCATGATGAGCGAGTCTATTTTCTCAAGGTCTCTCCGGCAAAAGACATTTCACTTGCGCATTGTCTTAAAGATTTAACAAAATTATTAAATAAAGAACAAGTCGGTCAACTAAAAAACCAAATTAGTGGGCTTTTGTCAAAAGTGAAACAAGATGTGCCAATAATTGATTATCAAAAACTCTTGGACGCAATGGGCATCGATTCCTTTGAGACGTTATTTGTTCAGCAAACTCTGCGATAGTATCGGGGCAATAACTAAGCCATGCCTTCTGATTCTATAATGGCACGACTGGAATATAAAATCATAGGTTAAGGCCTTATCGGTAGGGGTCCAAGTCCGCTAAGCTCTACCAAAGCAACTTCGCGCCGTTCTACCTGTTTTCGCAGGCGGGGCGGTGTTTTTTGTTTCTATAAGTTCGGATAATTCGTGATATTTATGGCACGGCGATGGTACGGCTCCCGTTTGGAAAAGCAATTCGAATCCGTTACGGATGGTTTGGGCGATTAAGGTTCAATTAAATAGCAGTGGAGTCGCTTTGAGGATGTTGTCAAAAGGGCAATGATATTTTGTGAAAACACAGGGGTTCCAGTCCAGGACCATTTTGCCGACGTCGGCAAAATGGTCC